>JAJAZB010000046.1 GCA_026785975.1 Cytophagaceae bacterium
CCGTAATGACGGACCGCCCCGAAGGGGGATTCAATTATCAACAAAAACTCCCCTTTCGGGGCGGTCCGTCGGTATGGTTGGGGGGCCGGGCCTCATCGATGGCTACTCTCCTCGATTTTATTGGCAACACCCCGCTCGTTGAACTCAAAAAACTCAATACCAAACCCGGTGTGCAGATTTTCGGTAAACTCGAAGGGCACAATCCCGGCGGCAGCGTAAAAGACCGTGCGGCGTACAGCATGATTAAGGGAGCGCTCGACCTGGGCGAAATTCAGCAAGGCCAAAAATTAATTGAAGCTACCAGTGGCAATACGGGCATCGCGCTGGCGATGATTGCGCGGCTGTTCGACCTCGAAATTGAACTGGTGCTACCCGCCAATTCCACGCGGGAGCGGGTGCTGACGATGGAGGCGTTTGGGGCCACGGTTACGCTGCTGGAGAGCATCGAAATTTGCCGGGATTACGCGGAGGAAAAAGCCGGTTCGCCCGACTATTTTATGCTGGACCAATTTGCGAATCCCGACAATTACCTGGCCCACTACCGCACAACCGGCCCGGAAATCTGGCGCGATACGGCGGAGAAAATTACCCATTTTGTGAGTTCGATGGGGACGACTGGCACCATCATGGGCACCTCGCGCTACCTAAAGGAGCAGAATCCGGCGATACAAATTGTGGGTTGCCAACCCACGGAGGGTTCATCAATTCCGGGAATCCGGCGCTGGCCGGTGGAGTATTTGCCAAAAATTTATGAGCCGAGCCGGGTCGATCGGATTCTGGATGTTTCGCAGGAAGAAGCCATCAAACTGACGCGCCAACTGGCGCGGGTGGAGGGAATTTTTGCGGGAATGAGCAGCGGTGGGGCCGTTTCAGCAGCCCTACGTTTGGCTGAAGAACTAACCGAAGGACTCATCGTTTGCATCATCTGCGACCGGGGCGACCGCTACTTGTCGAGCGATTTATTCGGTAGTTGAGGTACAGTAAAAAATATTTCCAAAAATGTTGCGAACCGTTCCGGAAATCCTCTTACATTAGCATTCACAAAGCGTCGGCTTCCGGCGTTCTTGTTCTTTTTTTTGACAGCACAGAGTGGCGGCTCTGTGCTGTTCTTTTTTTGCCCCTGCCTTCAACTAAATTTCTCCAACTGCCTGACCAGCACGTCAAAATCTTTCGCGTAAGGCGCTACGACGTTGATGGCTTGGCCGTCGAGGCCCGCAAACGTCAGCGAATGGGCATGCAGGGCCACGCGCTTGATGAGGGGCACTTCGTCGGTATCTTTTTTCAGATTATAATTCCGTTTCAACTCCGACAAAAACGCGGGCTTGCCGCCGTATGTTTCGTCGCCCACGATGGGTGCTTTCAGGCAGGTCAGGTGGATACGAATCTGGTGCATCCGGCCCGTGATGGGCATACACTCCAACAGCGTGTGCAGGCGATACGCCCGCAGCGTGTTGAAGATGGTTTCGGCCTCCTTGCCTTTTTGCCGGTCGATCTTCACGACGCCATCGCGGGGCAGCGGCAGGATGGGCAGGTACACCGAAATTCCCTCAAAATTATGAATACCGCTCACCACGGCGTGGTAGCGCTTGGCCACTTCGCGATGCTCAAACTGCATGGCCAGGTGGCGATAGGCTTCGGGCGTTTTGGCGATGGCCAGGCACCCGGACGTTTCCTTGTCGAGGCGGTGGGCGACCTGCGCGTCGGGTGTGTAGGCGCGGGCCAGGCGCAGAATGCTATTGGGATTATCGGCGTTGCGCTCATCGAGGGTCGCCACGTGCGGTGGTTTGTTGATGACCACGTACTCGTCGCTTTCAAAAAGAATCAGGTCGGGGAAATGGAGTTTCAACTTGGTTTGATAGTTTGAGGGTTTGATAAGAAGCTGTTTGAATTTTTGGGGAATCAACATTTTTGTCATCCCGAGGAACGAGGGACCTTGTATTTCGCCACCCAGCAAGGTTCCTCGGGATGACAAAAACAGTTTGGAAAGCACTCCTGCATCTAAAATCGAAATTTTAAACAGCCTTCAAACCTCAAACTTTCAAACATCAAACCAATTTCAGCACCTCCTCCGCAATCTCCCGCGCGGCGTGAGGACGGGCGAGTTTGCGAATATTGGTACTCAGTTTTTTCTGCAAATCGGTGTTCTTTAGCAAACCCAGCGCCGCGCCGATGAGTTCCTGCCGGGCATCCGCATCGCGCACGAGCAGGCCCGCCTGCGCATGGACCAGCGTGAGGGCATTTTTGGTTTGGTGATCTTCGGCGGCGGTCGGCAGCGGGACGAATATTGCCGGTTTGCCCGTTAAACACAGTTCCGAGACCGAGAGCGCTCCGGCCCTCGACACGACTGCATCAGCGGCGGCGTACGCCAGATCCATTTCGTAGATAAAATCGGAGACGAAAACGGCCGTTCCGCCGGTGGCCTCGACGGCCATTCTGGCCCGATCAATGAACAATTTGCCCGTTTGCCAGATCACCTGATACCCGGCCTCCAGTAGCTGAGCGATACCGGTTTCCAGGCTTTCGTTGAGCGTACGCGCCCCCTGACTACCACCAATGACCAGCAGTGTTTTCTTTGCCGAAAGTCCGAAATGCGCCAGCGCCTGGGGACGTTTTGCACTGACGTCAAGCAGATCGGCGCGAACGGGATTGCCCGTCAGCCGGATTTTATCATCTGGAAAAAACGCCTCCATGCCGGGGTACGCCACACAGATTTTGCGGGCACCTTTTGCCAGGAATTTATTGGTAATTCCCGCGTAGGAATTCTGTTCCTGAATCAGGTACGGTACGCCCAACCAGTGCGCTGCCAGCAAAATTGGTCCACTGGCATACCCGCCCACGCCCACGGCGGCATCGGGCCGGAACTCACGCACTAACGCCCGCGCTCTGGCCAGACTGCGCACCAACTTGAGGGGGAATGAGAGGTTGGCCAGCAAATTGGCGCGGTCAATCCCCGCAATGGGCAGCCCGACAATCGGGTAACCCGCGCGGGGTACTTTTTCCATTTCCATCCGACCCTCCGCCCCCACAAACAGGATGTCGATATCGGGCTGAAGTTCGCGCAGGGCGTTGGCAATGGCAATCGCCGGGTAAATATGCCCGCCCGTGCCCCCGCCGCTGATAATAATTTTGGTCATAAAAAAAGGAATTCTTAAGCCTTCGCTTCGACCACACCATCGCGGCTTACGCTGATGATGATGCCGATGGCAACGCCCGTAAACAGCAGCGAAGTACCGCCCATGCTCACCAGGGGCAGCGGCAAGCCCGTCACGGGCACCAACCCGGTGGCGACGGCCATGTTGACGAGGGCCTGAATGACGAGGCTGAAACTCAGCCCCGCCGAGAGCAACCCGCCGAAGGCCCGCTCGGTGTTGGCCACGATGCGCATCCCCCGGTAGAGCAACCAGAGGTAGAGGAAGAGCGTGAACAAACCCCCGAGAAAGCCGTATTCTTCAACGATCACGGCGAAAATAAAGTCGGAATACGGGTGGGGCAGAAAGTTGCGTTGCAGGCTTTGCCCCGGCCCGCGGCCCGTCACGCCGCCGTTGGTGATGGCGATGTAGCCCTGTTCGGCCTGAAAATCGACGTGGTCTTTGTCCATGAATCGCTCGATGCGTTTCTGAACCGTTTCAAATCGTTGTCCCGCCGCCAACGCCACCGTACCCAGCACCAGCCCACCCACAACGAGCAAGGCCAGAAACCGGACCGGCACCCGCCCGATGAACATCAACAGAAAACACGTCGCCAGCAGCAGCATGGCCGTCGAGGCGTTGGTCAGGGCGATGCACCCGCAAATGACAATGCACCAGAACACGAGCGGGATAAGCAGTTTGGCGTCGTAGCGCAGGTGCTGCCGCTTGGCCAGCATCGCCGCCAGGTTGGTGATGAGGGCCAGTTTGGCCAAGTCAGAGGGTTGAAAGGTTTGGTTGAGCAACGGAATGGTGATCCAGCGGTTGGCCTCGTTGACGGTGGAGCCAAATAAAAACGCGTACATCAGCAACAGCACCGATAGCCACAGGGCCAGTTTGGAAAGTCGCGCGTAGTGCCGGTAGTCGATGCGGTGGCATACCCACATCAGCACCAGACTCGCCACAACCAATGACCCGTGTTTGAACAAATAAAACTCGGTGCTGCGCATGGTTTTGTACGCGTACGTGCCGGTAGCGCTGTACACCACCAGCAGGCTCATCACCGACAGCAAAAAGACGATGAGCCAGATCTGGTAATCGCCTTTGAGGTTTTCTTTCAGCCAGGCTTTAATCATGACAAGAACAGGATAGGGGTACCGACAAAGGTAGGCGGATGGCAAGGTTCTTTCAAAAGGTTTCGTTTGAGGGTTTGAATGGTTTGAGCGGATGCCGCGCGGGTTTGACTAGTCAAAAACAATCAACAGTCAAACCTCACACCGCGCAACGTCCGCATCCAACCATTCAAACCTTTCCAACCATTAAAACCCGCGCGGCGTCCGCTTCAAACCAATCAAACCCTCCAACCTTTTATGGACTCAGAAAACAGTAAACTTGATCGTATCGTGGAGGCGCGGATGAAACTCAAGGCCCGCTTCGAGGCGCAAATCGCCACCACGCCCTCAGTAGCCGACCCTAAGCCGCAGGGCAAGGGCGCTGCCAATCGCCACGGAATGCCCCAGGTACCCGTGGGCCAGACTGTCACCCAGAAGTGGCCCGTCCTCGACCTGGGCTACCAACCCGACGTCGGCCTGGATCGCTGGCGACTCACCATCGATGGCGACGTGGAAAATCCGGTGGTGCTAAAATGGGCCGATTTTATGGCCTTACCCCAAACCGACGATGTGTCTGATTTTCACTGCGTCACCACCTGGTCAAAACTCGATATGGCCTGGCAAGGCGTCCGGTTGATGGATTTGGCCGCGCTCGTGCAACCGAAAGAAACCGCCACCCACGTAATTTGTTATGGCTACGACACCTACTCGACCAACCTCTCGCTGGCCGAAGCCTTAAAATCGGACGTGCTGCTGGTGCATACCTTCGACGGAAACCCTTTGCCCAAAGAACACGGTGGGCCGGTGCGGATGATTACGCCGCAGTTGTACGCCTGGAAAGGCTCGAAGTGGATTAAACGAATTCAGTTTTTACCAAAGGACAAGCTGGGTTTTTGGGAAGAACGAGGCTACTCCAATACGGCCTATCCCTGGCGGAATGACCGGTATAGTTGAGGAGTGTACCTCGAATAATGCCGGAACTGTTCCACTTTTTGATTTCAAGGGGAGCGGGAAGTAAATAATTTTGGCAGGTATCAAAAAAGCGTCGAATCGAAAGGTTCGGCGCTTTTTAATTAAAATCTTCTCTACGCTCGGTTTAAAGCAGAAATAAAAAAACTCGGCTACGAAATCAACCTGGTTGAGTTGATGTCCGATGCCGACAACCGGAAGAAATCCGTCTCAGCGTCAATGCGAAATTTTAAAACCGGCCAGTCGGTGAAGAAAACTATCGACCTGACGGAGCAACTGGCATCTAAAAACGGGCAGCAGAAAAGGAACGTTATCGGCCTGAGTTTCGGTGCGGACGAAGCGGGCAAGCCGTACATCAGCCCCCGGTTTGGTACGCCAAAGAACTCAAACGTAAGTTCAACGGCGGTGCCTGAGACGGAGGGACAACAAGATTTAGCCACTCCAACCACCCCGCCAACCCAGGCACCAGAACCCTCTTCTTTTGTCCAAACTGTTCCGGGACGTACCATACCCAGCGCGGTCGGATTAGGTAAAAACCCGTTGGTGATCATCAATGGTAAGCAATACCCGGCTGATATTTTGCTACGCCTCGACCCGCAAAAAATGGGCGGGCCAGGCACGTTTGGACCCAGTAATCCTTTTGCTCTTAAAAAATGGGGAGAGAAAGCTCGGGACGGGGTCATCGAATTTACGCCCCGCACGGCAGACTTTGAATTGAGCGACGCGGGCAAACGAAAGATTGCCGCTTACAACGCTGAAAATGAATTTAAGGCATTGGCCAATTCGCCCCGAACGCGGGTGGTAGTTCGTATTCCCCAGATGACTTACGAGGGTAAGCGGTACGAGATGGTGTATTGTGTTAGTCAAAGCAGTCGGTGTGGCACGGAGGTTTTCCTGGAGAGAAAATAGCCTTCATACTTAACGGTAAACGGGTTTCCGAAGCTAAAATGAATGCCGCCGGGCGAAGCAAAAGGGATTGCGGAGCAGGTAAACCAGAAGATTTTTACGCCCAGATAGCCAAAGGAGCAAACCACGTTATCTACGTTAAGGAGGCGAATTGAAAGAGGTAAAATAAAAAAGACGCGGGCGGGGCCGAGCCCGCCGGGGGGGGTTTTTTTTTTTGTGAAGGGTGCAAAAACCCCCCCCGCCCCGGGGTTA
>JAJAZB010000047.1 GCA_026785975.1 Cytophagaceae bacterium
CCCCTAAAGAGGGCTTAAAATGCACTTCCAGGCAGGAAAAGCCCCCTTTAGGGGGTTGGGGGTTCTAGCGTCGAACTTCTGCTCATGTACTTAAGGGAAGAAATTCCGGTTTTACCAACAATTCAAAGTGTATCTGAATCAGGGCTAAAAACTGTTGTTTAGAAATTTTCGTAAATCTTTCATCATTCAATTGCTTTTCAAACTGTATGAACCATTCTTTCCCAAAACTTAAAATTTTTACGCTTTTCCTGTGCCTCCTTGGGGCGAACGCTGCCGCCCAAACGGGCACGGTGAGCGGAATTATTCTCGACGAAGCCCGCCAACCGTTACCGGGTACCTCGGTGCAGGTCGTTGAAAAACCGACTGGTACCACGGCCGGTAGCCGGGGTCAATTTTCATTGTACGGCCTGGAAGCAGGCAATTATACCTTGAAAATCAGTTTTGTCGGGTACAAAACTCTCACCCAGGCGGTGACGGTGACCAGCAACCAGACCACTGATTTGGGAACTATCACCCTACCAACCGATGCGCTTCTGATGGATGCCGTGGTGGTAACGGGCGTGTACCAACCCCAGGCCAAACTCGAAACGAGTACGGCCATCACCACGCTCAACAGTCGGCAAATCGAGAACCGGGTGGCCATCAGCCGGGGCGTGGCCGATTTGCTTTCCGCCGTGCCGGGCTTCCGGGTCAACTCCGACGGCGGCGAAGGGGCCAACTCCGTGGCACCGCGCGGCCTACCCGTGAGTGCCGAAGCGGGTTTTGGTTTCCTGCAATTGATGGAAGACAATCTGCCCGTTTTTGAAATCCCAACCCTGACGTTCGCTAAAACCGACATTCACCTGCGCCTCGACGAGACCATCGACCGCCTCGAAGTCGTGCGCGGGGGTTCGGCGAGTGTACTGGCCAACAACGCGCCGGGCGGCATTATCAATTTTCTGAGCAAAACGGGCGGGGATAAATTTGCGGGCATCGCCAAATTCACCTACGGCGACCAGGGCCTCTTTCGCGGCGATCTCAACATCGGGGGGCCGATTGGTGTCCGCTGGCGCTACAACGTGGGCGGTTTTTATCGGCAGGACGACGGCTTGAAACCGACCGGTTTTCCCGTCAACAAGGGCGGGAACGTGAAGGCCAACCTGACCTACCGCTTCGGACTTTCGGGGAAAAATTACCTTCGGTTTTACGGGAAATATTTGAACGACAAAATCGCTTACCTAACGGGGATTCCGTTTCAAAACCTGGCCAGTCCGCAGGAAGTCCCCGGCGGGCCATCGTTTTTGACGGGTACGGTGTACTCGGATCGTTTTGAAAACGTTGCTATTCCCGACGCTTTCAACGGCGGAAAAACCCAACAAGTCAACAGCCTTTCCAACGGGCAGTGGTCACGATACAAGTCGGTTGGGGCAGAGTTGTACCTTGATTTGCCGAACGGTTTTACGCTCACCAACTCGCTTCGCTACCTCGACGCTAACCTAAGTACCGATGGGATTTATGACCTTCAGGCACCGTTTCCGGGTTACGGGTTGACGCTCAGTTACTTCAATCCTTCCAACGCGATGGCTGGCTACGGGCCGCTGGGGGCCAACGGCTTCCAGTTCAGCTACGCCGACACGGGTGAACTGATTCCATCCGAGAAATTCACCAGTTTTTCCAATCCCTCGGCCCAGTTGAACGGCAACGGACTCATTAACATTGCGGGTTGGTTTCCCGACCAGAAGCCGTCTAAAAACTTTATCAACAGCCTGAAACTGACCAAAACGCTCGGCAGCCACGCCTTGAGTGCGGGTGCTTACGTGAGTATTTACAACATCAAGGAGAAGTTGAATTACAACCTGATTATTCAGGAAGTAGCCAACAATCCTCGTCGGCTCGACTTGAAAATCACGACCAGGGCCGCTTCGCTACTGCGCGGCGCACCGGTTTCGGTCACGCAAAACGGGTTTCTATTTTACGGGTACAACGGCAATACTTTTTTCTACAACAACAATCAGGACACCCAGATTGCCTCGTTTTTCCTGGCCGACGAGTGGAAAGCCACCGACAAACTTCGCGTCGATGTCGGAGTACGTTTGGAAACGAATCACTCCAAAGGTCGGGGTGAAAAAGCGGATCGACTGGCTAATCCAGATGCCCGATTCTCACCCGTACTCGGGGCAGCCGGTGCCAACGGAGGCGTCGATGGGGATTACCTGACGGTGTACGACAATGCGTTTTGGAAAGGCAGCGGCCAGTACCGCACCTGGGATTACACGTTTACGAATCTGAACGTCTCGGTCGGGGCCAATTACAAACTCACTGACCGCGCCGCGATTTACGCCCGCTACTCCAATTCAGGCACCACGCCGGGGCCAGACACGTACTTTTTCGGCAGTTACGACACCAACGATCAACTGATTACGGCTCCGAAATCGCAGCGCATTACTCAGGCCGAAATTGGTCAGAAGCTGGCTTTCCAGAAATTCAGTTTGTTCCTGACTGAATTTTACAGCCAGAACGACAACATTCCGTTCACGATCCAAACCGCCGGACCAAACAACACGTTTATCCTGACCCAACGCATCGGCAAGGTGTCGAGTTACGGCATCGAGGCGGAGGCGACCTACCAGGTCATCCGGGGTTTACAACTGAAAGCCATTGCCACGTTGCAGAACCCGACGTTCCGGGAGTTTACGTTCAACGATCCGAACGCGGCCAACGCCGAGGTTTCGCTCAAGAACAACCGCCTCGACGACATTCCACAGGTGCTGCTCGATTTCACGGCGGATTATTCGGTGAAGGGTTTTAATATTTTTGCCAACTATCGCTACTTCGGCGAGCAGTTTGCCAACAAGCGCAACACGCTCAAAATGCCTGCTTACGGTCTGCTTTTCGGCGGAGCCAGTTACACGATTCCCAACACGGGGCTGCGCTTCGGGGTGCAGGGCAGTAATTTGCTCAACGAAGCGGCGTTCAACGACATTGCCGCCCGCAACGGTGAGTCCATCGGCAGCGATTTGTCGAAGGCTTCGACGTATAACATCATCAAAACCGTATTACCCCGAAACCTGCTGTTTAGCGTGGCGTATCGGTTTTAGGAGTGAATAATCGGGGGAGTGAGGAGTGAGTAGAACCTCACTCCTCGCTTTTTGTTTCTTTATAAAATGCCCAACTTTGTGGAAAGCCAGCCAGCCATGACGACAATCTTTGAATTGCACGAACAAGAACTTGACGCGAAGTTTCTCCGTAGCGTTAAGGCGCTTTTCCGAAACCAGCGCCTGCGGGTGGTAATTGAAGCAGAGACGGAGGAAGGGAAAACCAAATTTATTGACCCGGAGAGATTGCTCCAAGCCGCCGAGAATGTAAGGGAAGGAAAACGTGTCAAAATCTTAACCTTTGAAGAACTCGATGAGCTTGAAGCGAAAGTTAGTCTTTGACGATCAGGTTTTTGAAGAATTCCTCAACTGGGCGAACGAAGATCGGAAAACGTTCGGCAAAATCGGTGAGCTTCTCCGGGAAATTCAACGAACGCCCTTCGAGGGTAAAGGAAAACCCCGAACCGCTCAAAGGCAATTTGAAAGGTTTCTGGTCACGTCGGATTACTCAGGAACACCGGTTGATTTACGAAGTAACTAACGAAGAAATCCGAGTTATTGCCTGCCGGGGCCACTACGACGACAAATAGCCTTCACTCAATCACCTCCATCCGCTTGAATGCCTTCGACCGATCGAACAGGTAGCGGTAGGTGATGTGCGTTTTAGCGATGCGCCCGCCAATCTGCTCGGCAACGGCCATCATTTTTGGGTTGAAATCGCCGATCCAGTTCATGTAAAAATCCACGTAGTGAACCTTGCGTTTATCCTGCACCGTCCAGGAAGCGGCCGTGATGAAGGCCGCTTCGACGGCCTTGCCCTGGTGGTCGGGCGTAATGCCGAAAGCAATGCCGTACATGGTTTTATTGGTGCCACGCCAGCGATGGTACGCCACCTTGAGTTTTCCGATCAGGTTTAACTTTCCGTCGACGTGTTTGAACCATTTATTCAATTCGGGCAGGCCGATAAAAAAGCCCACGGGTTCTTCCTGGTAGTACGCAAACCATACGATTTTCTCGTCCAGAATGGGTTTCATCGTGTTCATCACCTTCAGGG
This sequence comes from Cytophagaceae bacterium, assembly GCA_026785975.1. Classification (GTDB taxonomy): domain Bacteria; phylum Bacteroidota; class Bacteroidia; order Cytophagales; family Spirosomataceae; genus JAJAZB01. The sequence continues at coordinate 4,129 of JAJAZB010000047.1, forward strand.
CCTGCTCGGCGGTCATTTCTTTCACGCCCTGGTGTTTCACCCAGGCTTTGTTGTAAATCTGACGGAAATCCTCAGCGTACTTCGCCAGGTTGTTTTTGCGAACGTGTTCAAAATGGTAGTTCGGGTCTTTCAAAATCGCCTCGGCCTTGGCCTGGTACTCGGGCGTTAGCTTTTCATCCACCCGGCGGAAATACGTGTACTGCTTGTAAAATTCGCGAAAACCATACGTTTCAAACAGCCGTTGGTAGTAGGGAAAGTTGTAATTAACCGCGTAGGTGGGTTCCGAGAAATCCTGTACCAGCAGGCCCCACCACTTATCGCGGTCGCCGAGGTTGATGGGGCCATCCATCGCTTCCATGCCTTTGGTTTTCAGCCAGTCACGACAAGTTTCAAAAAGCGTATTCGCGGCAGTTTGATCGTCGATGCAATCGAAAAAGCCCATGCCGCCCGTGGGCTGCTCGTAGGTCGGGGTGGTTTTATCATTGACAAAAGCGGCTACCCGGCCAATAGTTTGCCCCTGGTTGTTGGTCAACAGCCAACGAATGCACGCGCTGCCTTCGCGGAGGAGTTTGTTTTTTGCCGGATCAAAAACCTGTTCGATGTCCTTGTCGAGGGGACGGATGTAGTTTTTATCACCCCGGTAAAGCCGGACGGGAAATTCGATGAATTCGCGGGCGAGGCCGGGCGTGGTGACTTCAAGAAGGGGCATGGGCGAAAATAGCCGTTTTCGGAGACTTACGGAAAATGAATAGTTCAGGACGATGCGGCGAGTGCGTTTGTAATGTACCGCATTACACGCACCTTTGTGAAACATCATTGTTTCCATCCGGCACAAAGGGCTGCGGCTCTACTACAAAAATGGGGATGGGTCAAAACTGCCCGCCGATCAGTTGCGAAAAATCAGCCGGTTTTTCGATATGCTAGAAGCCATTAGTTCGGTGGACGATATTTTACAAATGGGTCCGGGCATTCATCGACTGACTGGAAATTTATCCGAATACTAGTCGTTGAAAGTATCGGCCAATTACCGCCTCATTTTTCGTTTTGAGGCGGGCGATGTTCACGAAATTGATTACGTCGATTACCACTAAACACTTAAAAGGCGATGTTGAAACGAGGTTTATCGCCCTGCCATCCGGGCGAGATTTTACGCGAAGAATTTATTAAAGAACGCAGCCTGACGATTACCGAAGTGGCCAAAGGCTTAGGCATGGCTCGGGCAAACTTGTCGGCGGTGGTCAACGAGCGGGCGGGCATCAGCCCGGAACTGGCGGTAAAACTATCCGAAGCGTTCGGCAATGCGCCTCAATTCTGGATGAATCTTCAAAAAAACTACGAACTCTGGGAGGCGGAACGCACGGTAAACCGGGCTATGATTCGCCATTTTGAGTCCTTGCCGGAAGGAGCGACTCGCCGCAAATCAGCCTGAAGTAAGCGCGCTCCCGGTGGAAAACGCGCTTTCCTACTGCTGATAAAACCGCTTTACTTACCCGTCTTCGGTTCTACTTTCGCCCGCACCGTCGGGTACTTGATGCCCAATTGCTCCAGGTAACTTTTGTGTTTGGTGGGGTCGTAATAAAACTTTTTCATTGGCTCGCGGAATTCGTCCATGATGGCCGTGTTGAGGCCAATGGCCGGTTTATCGTTTTCCGAAATCAGCGGGGTGTACTTCGTTTCTTTCGTTTGCACGTTGGTGTAATAATCCCAGGCATTTTTGAGTAAATCGGGCTTCACGAGCAAATCGAGCAGAGTGAGTGCTTCGGCTTTAGCACCAGCGGTGACACCTTTGTGGGCAATGGGCGTCGCCATCGAAATGGCGCTGGACCAATGGTGGCCCGGCAAACCGGGAATATTGGACGGGTACCCCAACACAATGGTGGGCACCGACCAGGAAATATCAGCGATGTCGTCGGAGCCGCCGCCCATCGAAATCACGGGCGGCTCAATGCCCGTCGAATCCAGTTTCAACGCCAGGCCCTTTTTTTCGGGGGATAACATTTCTTCCTGCACGGCCTTGGCCAGCGTCTGATCGTCGGGCGACCAGGCGGGCAGCCCCACGCGCTCGATGTTTTTGTACATGGCCTCGGCGATGGGCTTGTTAAAGTGTCCCGGCCAGGCACTACCCAGGATCTCATGCGTAAATTTAGTATCAGTCATCATGGCCGCGCCGTTGGCGATTTTCAGCCCGTGCTCAAACATTTCCTTGATTTTGGCGTAGCTCCGTTCCCGAAAATAGTACCAAACGGCGGCCTTCGAGGGCACGACATTCGGCTGGTCGCCGCCATCGACAATGACGTAATGCGAGCGTTGAGTGGGCAGGAGGTGTTCGCGTTTGAAATTCCAACCGATGTTCATCAACTCCACGGCGTCCAGTGCGCTGCGGCCCCGCCAGGGCGCTCCGGCGGCGTGGGCGGCCTGCCCTTCAAAGTTGAACCGGACCGAAATAAGCCCGTTGTAGCCAATGTCGCCGTATTTAACGGTCAGGTTGCTGCTGACGTGCGTAAAAATGCAGGCATCCACATCTTTGAAATACCCGTCGCGGATGTAGCAGGCTTTGGTGCCTAACTGCTCCTCCGCCACGCCCGGCCAGAGCATGAGCGTACCAGAAATTTTCTCTCGCTCCATGATTTTCTTGAGCGCCAGCACGGCCGTCAGGTTGAGGGGTTGGCCCGAATTATGGCCTTCGCCGTGGCCGGGTGCGCCTTCGATGATGGGGTCGTGGTAGGCCACGCCGGGTTTTTGCGAGGCTTTCGGAATGCAGTCGATGTCACTCCCCACGGCGATTTTGGGTTTGCCGCTGCCCCAGGTGGCCGTCCAGGCGGTGGGAATCCCGGCGATGCCCCGCTGAATGGTGAAACCATTTTTCTCCAAAATGCTTATCAAATACTTTGAGGTTTCTTGTTCCTGAAAACCCAGCTCGCCGAAGCTGAAAATCATATCGTTCATCTCGGCGGAAAAGTCCTTCATCTTGTCAATTTCGGCAACGAGTTCCGCCTTCAGGCTCTCCAACTTCTTTTCGGGAACCAGCCAATTCGTTGGCGCGGCAGATAGTTTAGGCCTTTTGCTCTGGGCCTGGGCAAAGGTTAACAGACCCGTCGTCAGGAAAAACAGACAGCAAGAGCGGAGTAAACCAGTCGGTTGCATGGGTTAGGGAAAATTTTGGGTGGAAAGATGGGTTGAAAATAAGTCTTTTAAGTGGAAAAGCTACAAAAGATGCCTAAGCCAAGTCCGCCCGTAAAACGTATATCTTTGAAAATTCAAACCTACCCGAATGCGCTTTTTCTTGCTGACCGTCCTGGCTACGATGCTGTTTTTGCCAACTCAGGCGCAAAGCCTGACGGATGATTCCTTGCGCCGGGGCCGCTTGTTTTTCCTTCCCGTGATTTATTACACGCCCGAAACCGGCCTGGGCTTCGGGGCGCGAACCGCCTACACCTTCCGCGACCGGGCCGAGAGCCGACCCTCCAATTTGCCCGCAACGCTGATTTACACGACCGAAAAACAACTCATCACCGGGTTTGCGCCCGATCTCTGGTTACGCGGCAATGCCCACCACGTGTACGGGCAGATTGGGTATTTGGATTACCCGTTTAAATTTTACGGCATCGGAAACAGTACCCCCGAAAGCATCGAGGAACCCTACACGACCCGAATTTTTGACGTGTACGCGGGCTACGAACGGCGCATCGTCCGGGCGCTTTACGCCGGAGTTCGGCTGGAAGCGCGGGAAGAAAACATCGTGGAGCGCACGGGTTTACTGGCCACGGGCCAGATCCCCGGCAGTGCGGGGCAGTCGGTAGCGGGTGCGGGGCTAACGTTGACAAATGATAGCCGCGATGACGTATTTTTTCCCGGAAAAGGATTTTACAATCAACTTCAGGTGCTGACGTATCGCAACCGCCGCAGCGATTTTAACGGAACGTTTCAGAAAATCCGCCTCGATCTGCGTCGCTATCAACCCATCGGGCGCGGCGTGTTGGCGCTCAACACCCTGCTCATTTTGACCCCCGGCGACCCAACGTTTCAGTACCTGGCGTTGATTGGCGGCGAGAAAATCATGCGGGGCTACTTTGCGGGTCGCTACCGGGATCGGAATTTACTCGTGTTTCAGGGCGAGTATCGCTTTCCCATCAGCAAGCGGTTTAAGGTGGTGGCCTTTGCCAGTACCGGGCGCGTGTGGAGCGACGGAAACTTCGAGTTGAAGGACTTCCACCCGGCGGGCGGGGCGGGACTGCGCTACCGGGTTGGCCGCGAGAAACTTCATTTGCGTTTCGATTTAGCCTACGGACAGGCGCTGTACCCGTATTTTGGGTTTACGGAGGCGTTTTGAAAACACCCCCAACCCCCTGAAGGGGGCTTTCCAACTTAAAATTTTTTCTCCGTAAAAGCCCCTTTCAGGGGGTTGGGGGTGTTTGCTCAATCGTCTTCGTCATGCCGTGAATTTTCGATGCGCTATCTTTGGGAAAATTTCCCCGCATGAGCGTACTGAAAAAACTGGCTGGTGAAACTGCCTTGTACGGCCTGAGCAGCATTCTGGGGCGCTCGATCAGTTTTGTGCTGGTTTTTCTGTACACCGCTGTTTTCCAACCTGGTGAAACGGCCATTCAGATCAAACTGTACGCCGTTATCGGTCTCTTGCAGATCATTTACACCGTCGGCCTCGACGCTTCCTACTTCCGGTTCTCCTTTCGCGAACGCGACAAACAGCGCGACTACTACAACCTCACGATGAGTGCCATGCTCGTGACGAGCCTGGTTTTTTCGGGTATTTTGGTGCTGTTTGCCAAACCCCTGATTGCCTTTCTCAACTACCCCGGCCAGGAGCAATTTCTGGTCTGGACGGCGGGTATCCTGGCCCTCGACGCGGTGATGTACATCCCGTTTGCCCGGTTGCGGTTGGAAAAACGAGTCAAAAAATTCGTCATTGCCCGGGTGATAAATATCCTCATCAACGTCGGGCTTAACTTTTTTTTCCTGCTCGTGTGCCGCGACGTTATGGCCGGGAAATATCTGGTGGTTTTGCAGCCTTTGATTGGTCGTTTTTATAATCCAGCCCTTGGCATTGGGTACGTTTTTATCGCCAACCTGATTGCGAGTGCGGCCACGTACCTGCTTCTTTGGCGGGAAGTGGCCGAATTTCGCTTTCGTTGGGATTGGGCCGTGCTCCGCCGGATGCTCGACTACGGGTACCCGATTATGCTCATGGGTTTGGCGGGCAGCATCACTCTGCTCACCGACCGGCTGGTGCTCGAACGCTTTTTGCCGGAGGGCTTCTATCCGGGTCGCACGGCGGAGGATGCGCTGGGAATTTACGGCAACTGCTACAAGTTGTCGATATTTATGAGCCTGGCC
>JAJAZB010000048.1 GCA_026785975.1 Cytophagaceae bacterium
ACTTTTGAATGTTATGCAACGTTTCTTCGTACTCAGTCTGGCCTTTGTTATTCCGAATTTTCACCGTGACCGGCCCGCCCTGAGGATTGACGTAGTGCATCCGAAACTTCAACGTGTTGCGAAGCGGGAACACGTTGGTTTGCAGGGTGGCGGTGGGCCGGACGTTGGTCGCCCCAAGTGCCTGGGGTTCGGTGACGCTGCTCGGGTTGGCCGAAGCAATGTCCTGGGCGTAAACGGTGTTGCTGTTGAGTGCGTACGCACCGGCAAACAGCGTGAGGCTGGTCAGAAGAGTTTTTCCGAGTGAGCCATTGGGGGTAGTTTTCATGGTTGTAACTGTTTAAATAGGAAGAAAAACTGATTTGGTTTTTGATTGGGTCAAAGGTCGGTACGGGAACTGTACGCGGAAATCCCCCCAAAGTGCGCTTTCGCGTCACCCTTTGGGGGGATTTTTATGAAGAATTGAAAAGGGGGAATGGTCCGCCCGCTCCGCGTCGGGCGCGGTTGAAGATCAGTTTCTGATCACTGATAATTGGTCACTGATTACTGATTCTCCAGTAGCCCGTGTTGTAGGGCGTACTGCACCAGGCCAATGCCATTTTTCACGCCCAGTTTACGGAGTAAGTGCTTGCGGTGACTCTTGACGGTGTGTTCGCTGATGAAAAGTTTATCGGCGATTTCACTTCCCGAAAGTTGCCGGGCGATGAGTCGGAGTACTTCGCGCTCCCGGTCGGTGAGCGTCTCGTGCGGCGATGGGTTGAGCAGGCGATCAATGTCGGGCTGTGCGGATAAGTTGGTTAGTGCCGAGTGGCTCAAAAACCGCCGTCCTTCGGCAACCGTTCGGAGGGCGACTGGAAATTCGTCGATGTCATCGGTTTTGGTCATGAAGCCGGTGGCACCCGCCTGAAAGGCTTGCCGGATGGTCGCGGCGTTGTCCTCCATCGACAGAACCAATACGGGCACCGGATGGTGGGTTTGGCGGAGTTCGCGCAGCACACCGGGGCCGTCGAGCAGGGGCATGTGCCAGTCGCACACCAGCACGTCGACGCGCTGCACCGCGAGGGTGCTCAGGGCCTGGCGACCATTGCGGACGCTGGCCACGACTTCCATGTCTGGGTACGACTCGATCACCTGCCGAATGCTGTCGGCGATCAGTGCATGGTCGTCAGCCAGTAAAATTCTCAATAGTTTGTTCATTTGCTGCTAAACCAATCGATGGGTTAAACCAAAAGTAATTTTTCCCGTGAAGGCCCGTAGCCGGATCGAAATTCAGAAATCCGGTCGGATTCGGTCGCGCAACCAGTTCATTGAGGTTGGCGGTCAGGAAATAGAACGTTGCGGTCGTTTTCATAAATGGAGCGGTTGAAAAAAGTAAATAGGTTTTTTGAAATAGCCACGCAGAAAAGCGTGGTCAAGGCGGAGTTCAGCCGAATCCGTTACGGAATGGTCGGCTGAGGTAAAGAAAGTTAGCAGTTTATCAGCAACTTTTTCAAGCAACTGCTCAGATATTGAGCGAACGGTACGGTAAATTGAGGGAACGGCAAAAATGCGGCTCAATTCCTACGTTTTGAATGGCTACCAAAGTCTTTGAAACCAACGCCGCCGCGCCCCCAAGTGCTCGGGTCGCGGCGGCGTTGTTGAATGCGCTTACAACTAAAACGGGTTGTTTTCGTGGTGGTGTGCTACGTGCTACGTGCCACGTGGGCACACTGGGGTTATGGGCGCGGCGCTATTTTTTGGCTACGGGCGGGTTAATCATGATGTGGGCGCGGTGCGTACCGGGGTCCATGATCCAGGGCATTCCGGGGGCTTCGGGCTTGAGGGGCAAGCCGGTGCTTTCGGCGGTCGCGTAGGGAATGTAGACGACGTACCGAAAATTGCCCTCTTTTACTTCTCCCGTTGCCGCGTCGTAATTCTCGTCGGGGGCCGAGTAGACGTAGAGCGTCGAGGGTTGTTTGGGCATTTTGAGTTTACCCGACTTCACTTCTTTTTCCCGGATCACAATGATTTCGGCGGGAGTTTTACCTTCTTTTTTCAAGGCGCGTCCACGGGCCATGAAGGGTTCCAGGTTGCGGTGATAGCATGAAGCGCTAAAGCCTTTCTGGGCCGGATCATCGGCCAGGCAAATCAGGTCGTTGGTTCCCTTGCGGAGCCAAACCAGTTCTTTGGCCTCGTTGTAGCCGTACACGCCCACTCCGTCGCGTTTGTCGGCGGGGGCCGACAGCACCGCCGATTTAATCTGAATTTCGGGTGAAAGCATCGGAGATTGCGCTAGCGCACCCAGGGCAAACGGGCTGAGGAAAAGTGTAGTCAGGAGAATTTTCATTGGAGTAGAAGAGGTTTCGGAAAAGGTAAAGGCGATTTCGGAGAAATGCAAGTTGTGCCAACTGGCCAGGCGACGACAAGCACGTTTAATTACTGAATCAACCCCCAAAAAAAAGGCCCCCGAGTACTCGGGGGCCTTTTTTGAAATTACATCGTCACGTTCTCTAATTCGGATTCGCGTTGTTCTTTTTCTTTGGGGAACTCAAATTTCAGCGGCTTAAGTACTTTCTCGGGTAGTAAAGCCACCGCCAGCACTTCATCCACACGGTCGACGTAGTGGAAGGTCAGATCGCCGAGGTAGGTCGTGTTGATTTCCTCCACGTCCTTTCGGTTTTTGGAACTCATCACAATCTCGTTGATGCCCGCCCGCTTGGCCGCCAGGATTTTCTCCTTGATCCCGCCCACCGGCAACACCTTGCCCCGCAGGGTGATTTCGCCCGTCATGGCCAGATGCTGTTTTACTTTCCGCTGGCTGAAAATAGAGGCCATCGACGTGAGCATCGTAATTCCCGCCGAGGGGCCATCTTTGGGTACGGCTCCCGCCGGAACGTGTACGTGCAGGTTGTAGTGGTCGAAAATGCGGTAGTCGATGTCGAGATCATCGGTGTGGGCTTTGAGGTAACTCAGGGCCGTCATTGCCGATTCTTTCATCACGTCGCCCAATTGCCCCGAGAGGGTAAGTTGGCCGCGTCCCCGGCTCAGGCTCGTTTCGACGAACAGAATTTCACCGCCCACGCTCGTCCAGGCCAGGCCCGTCACCACGCCCGCCGTGTCGTTGTTGTCGTAGAGATCGTTTTCAAACGTCTCCGCGCCGAGTAACCTGATGACATCTTTCGGGGTCAACTGTTTCGGATAATCCTCTTCCAGGGCAATGGCCTTCGTGATTTTCCGGATCAGCGAGCCAATCTTCTGTTCCAACGCCCGTACTCCCGACTCGCGGGTGTAGCCTTCCACGATTTTCTGCACGGCGGCGTCCGTAAAACTCAACGTTTTGCGGTCGAGACCGTGATCTTTTTTCTGCTTGGGAATCAAATATTTTTTGGCAATCTGTACCTTCTCTTCCATCGTGTAGCCGCTGATTTCGATGATTTCCATCCGGTCGCGTAGCGCGGGTTGGACGGTATCGAGGGCGTTGGCGGTGGCGATAAACAACACCTTCGAGAGGTCGTATTCGACTTCGAGGTAATTGTCGAGGAAACTGTGGTTCTGTTCCGGGTCGAGTACTTCGAGCAGGGCCGACGAAGGATCACCGCGAAAATCGCTGGACACCTTGTCGATTTCGTCGAGAATAAAGACCGGGTTGGACGTTTTGGCTTTGCGAATGTTCTGCACCAGTTTGCCCGGCATTGCGCCGATGTAGGTTTTCCGGTGACCCCGGATTTCGGCTTCGTCGTGAACACCCCCCAACGACATCCGCGCGTATTTGCGGCCCAGGGCCTTCGCAATGGATTTGCCGAGCGACGTTTTTCCCACGCCCGGAGGGCCGTAAAGACACAAAATAGGCGCTTTCAGGTTGCCTTTCATCTTAAGCACCGCCAGGTACTCGATGATGCGCTCCTTCACTTTTTCCAACCCAAAGTGATCGTTGTCGAGTACTTTCTGGGCTTTTTTGAGGTCAAAACTATCTTTGGAGTACTCATTCCAGGGTAAATCCACCATCAACTCCACGTAGTTCATCGTCAGCGGGTATTCCGCCGACATGGCGTTCATTCGCTGGAGTTTCTGGAGTTCTTTCTGAAAATGGTCATTGACTTCTTTGCTCCACTTCTTTTTGGCGGCTTTGGCCCGCAGGTTGTCGAGTTCCTGTTCGGGCGAGTCGATCCCCAACTCTTCCTGCAACACCTTGATCTGCTGACGAATGTAGTAATCGCGCTGCTGTTGATCGATGTCGCTGCTGGCTTTGCTCTGAATTTCGCGCTTGAGTTCCAGCAATTCAATGTCCTTGAGCATATACTCCAGCAACATCGTGCCCTGCTGAACGCCCTCGAAGGTTTCGAGCAACGACTGCTTGTCGGCCAGATCGGCGTTGAGGTTCGACGACAGAAAATGAACCAGGAAATTGTTGCTCTCGATGTTGTCGAGGGCAATCTGGGCCTCGCGCGGAATCTCCGGATTCAGGTGCAGAATCTTGGTCGCCGACTCCCGCAGTGATTGCACCAACGCTTTGAGTTCGCGGCTGGGCTTAGGCGGAAAATTATCGTCGATAAACCGGACCCGAGCCAAAAGCAGCGGTTCCTCCCGGATGAATTCCTGTACTTCAAAGCGTTTTTTGCCCTGAATAATAATGGTTATGTTGCCGTCGGGCAGCACGATCATCTTCAGAATGTGGGCAACCGTGCCCACCCGGTAAAGATCTTCCTTGGTGGGTTCTTCCTTTTGGGGGCTGGCCTGCGTGAGCACACCCACGGTGCGATTGCCCTTGTAGGCTTTCTTGACCAACCGGATGGACTTTTGTCGGCCAACCGTCACCGGGATGACCATTCCCGGAAACAACACGATGTTGCGAATGGGTAAAATGGGCAAACTTTCAGCCAGTTTGTCAAAGTTCTCGTCACCGTCGAAGTCGCCGGGCGAGAGCGGAAAAATTTCCAAATTGTCCAAATTGGAGATTTCCGCCAATCGAAGAGTATGCAAAATATCGGAGTTAAAGCGTATGGCGGGCCAGAAAAGCTGTCATCGTGACAGGCCGTTTGCCAAAAAGTGAATTAAATCTACAAAAAAAAGTAAGGCATACAAAGGGGCAAACGGTATGCCAGCGGTCGAAGTGGCAGAACTTTAGGGCAATTTAGGGCATAGGGCAGAGTGCATAGGGCATAGTTAAAAAAAGTAGCCTTCAACTATGCCCTATGCCCTATGCACTCTGCCCTATGCCCTAAAGTTGCTGCACTTTATTTTTCTGATTGAAGAGAAATGATTTTCGGTCATTGGGGTAGATGACGTTGACCAGATTGGTTTGATCATCGAAAAGGTCGAAGAAGACGTCGTTTTGGAGTTTGGTGCCGATAAGTGACTCGTGAAAGGGAATTTCCAGGTAAATCCAGGTGGCATCGACTTCAAACTCTTTACCTAAGTACTGATGGATTCGGCGCTGGCCATTGGCCAAAGTCAGCGTAAAATGCTGTTTGAGGTAGCGGTCAACGAGAGCATCGTGGCGGTCTTTGGCTTCCAACTTAACCGGTTGGCCGGTATTCGCTTTGGTGAGGGCCTTTTCAAAATCGTCGGTAAACACGCGGATACTCACTTCGATTGTTTTTTGTTTGGGGTTAAGGCGCATTTCGGTCAGGCTCGTGTGGAAGTCGTGGCGTTGAACGCCCGCAAAAAAAAGAAGTGGGAACAACCAGAAGAGTTTCATTAGAAATAGAGAAAAGATAACCATAAAGAACTCAAAGGTTTGCACTAAGTTCACAATGATCTTTTGTGTCCTTCGTGCTACACTTTGGGTTCTTTGTGGTTAAAAAGCTCTCGTTTAAAAAATCGCCTTAAACAAGTCATTTCCAATCGCAAACGCCATCAGAGCCAGCAGAATGACCATGCCGAATTTCTGAGCGTTCTCCAAAAAGCGATCCGATGGTGCCCGACCCGACACGATTTCGTAGATCAAAAATGTGGCGTGTCCGCCATCGAGGGCCGGAATGGGCAGGGCGTTCATAAATGCCAGGGCCATCGAAAGCAGGCCCGTGACGAGCCAGAAACGGGTCCAGTCCCAAACACCACCGAACAGGTTTTGGGCAATGCCAATGGGTCCGCTAAGCGCTTTGGAGGCAGATACTTCACCCCGGAAGATTTTCCCGAAACCCCGAATGTTATCGAATACCACCTGAAAAGCCCGTTTGGTACCCACGCCGATGGATTCGACCAGGGAGTATTTAACGATGGTGGGTTGAAGCAAAAACTCGGGCGAAAAACCAATTTTGCCTTCGCTGTTCGGCGTCATCGCCAGCGTGAGCGGGGAGCCGTTGCGCTCGATACCCACCTGAATCGGTTTATTGGCGGATTTTTCGAGAGTTTCGCGGAGTTCGTGATAAAACCGGATGGGCGCACCATTCAAACTGACGATGCGATCTTCCGGTTTAAGACCCGCCTTTACGGCGGGCATATCACCTGGCCCAAGCTGGCCCACTTTAAACGGCTCGATGGGTTCGATAAACCGGCTAATGCTCTCGCGGTCCGAAAGTTTTTCAACAAAATTATTGGGAATGTACACCTCCATCTGCTTGCCGTCGCGCTCCACGGTGTAGTAACTGTTGGAACCCAACAGCACGTCAGACGAGCGAATGTCGGCGAAATCTTCAAAGGGTTTGCCGTTGATGCGCACGATTCGGTCGCCGGTTTTCAGACCAATTTCACGACCTAATTCCAGCGCGACAATGCCGTTTTTATTGACTTCGCGGCTCGACAGGTAGCTGCCTCCCTGCTGGTAGGTGATGATGATGAAAATCAGAACGCCCGTCGCGATGTTGACGATAA
>JAJAZB010000049.1 GCA_026785975.1 Cytophagaceae bacterium
AGCAAGGTCCCTCCTAACGTCGGGATGACAGAAAATTGTTGAAGACCAAAGCAGTTTAAAACCATGCAAACCGAATTGTTAAAATCGCCGCTGGGCCGGTTTAGAATTATTGCTTTTGTTGAAGGGTGTTCCTACCTGCTTTTGGGCGTGACGATGGTATTGAAATATGGAATGGCCCTGCCAAAACCGAATTATATCGTCGGCATGACGCACGGGTTGCTATTCATCGTTTACGTCATTCTTTTAGTTCAGGTGGCGTTTATTCATAAATGGTCGCTCGTAAAAACCGGCCTGGCTTTTCTGGCTTCCCTGATTCCATTCGGCACGTTTTACGCGGATAAAAAGCTGTTTACCAAATGAAATGCTCGGCGGTTCGGCCCAACGTTTCTTGAAAATCAAATGCCTTCGACCGTTTGACTTCATCAACCCTTCAACTCCAAAATGCCCACCACGTCCGCCGCGCTAATGCCTGGCTGCGGGCCGTGTACCCGTTTTATTTGCAGGACATTACCCGGTACGAACCCACGTTGTATACCCTCGATGAGCGCGGGCAGTGGCAACCCGACTACCTGTACTGGTGGCTCGACGAGCAGAATGGCCTGCCCCTGGTCATCGAGTGGCGAAACCGGACAACGGGGTTTGTTTTCCTGAACACCACGCCGCATTTTCGTAACCTCCGGGCCGACCTGAAACTCTCCGAATTTTTCATTGCCAACGAATTCCGGCGGCAGGGACTCGGCTTAGCCGCTGCCGAACGACTGGCTGAAATTTACGGGGGCGTTTGGGAAGTGGAGGCCATTCGGGCTAACTTGCCCGCTGTGCGCTTCTGGCAACGATTTATCGAAAGGCACGGCCTCCTCCTGGAGCAAACTGAATCGGAGGCGCACTTTAATTGGGTATTTAGAATCGTCTGAACCTTGATTTTCTGGATTTTAGGAATTCCAGGATTTGGAATCCAGAAACAACAATCCCGTAAATCCTAAAATCCAGGTTCAGACCTCCCTCAAACCATTTCTCCATGCAAATCGGACTTATCGGCCTCGGCAAAATGGGCTACAATCTGGCCCTCAATCTTCACGAACACGGCCATCAGGTGGTCGTTAACGACGTCAATCGGGTACCCATCGACGAACTCATTGAGCAGGGCCTCACGGGTGCCTACACCCTGGACGAACTCAGCCAGAAACTTTCGCCGCAACGCGTCATTTGGCTGATGGTGCCCGCCGGGAAAATCACCGAGAGCGTCATCGGCCTGCTCGAAGGTTTACTCGCGCCGGGCGACGTCGTGATCGACGGGGGCAATTCGCACTACCGCGCCTCCCAACAGAACTACGCTCAACTCAAGGAAAAGGGCATCCACTTCATGGATTGCGGCACGAGCGGCGGTACGGAAGGTGCCCGCCACGGCGCCTGTACGATGATTGGCGGCGACCCGGAAGCCTACGCCGCGGTGGCCCAGGTGCTAGCGGATATTTGCGTACCCGACGGCAGTTTGTACACTGGCGTTTCCGGCAGCGGGCACTTCACCAAAATGGTCCACAACGGCATCGAGTACGGCATGATGCAGGCCATTGCTGAGGGTTTTGAAGTGCTCGAAAAATCGGAATTCGACTACGACCACCGGGCGGTGGCTAAACTTTGGAACAACGGCTCGGTGGTGCGCAGTTGGCTGATGGAATTGACCGAAAACGCCTTCGGGAAAGACCCTCACCTCAACAGCATCCGGGGAATTATGCACTCGTCGGGTGAAGGCAAATGGACGCTCGAAACCGCCCTCGATCTCGGGGTACCCACGCCCGTCATTGCGCTGTCGTTGCTGATGCGCTACCGGTCGTTGCAAGACGATACCTTTTCGGGGAAAGTCGTCGCCGCGCTACGGAATGAATTTGGTGGACACGCGGTGGAGAAGAAATGAGTGAATGATAGAATGAGCGGATGATAGTATAAATGATTTCATGCGTAAGCCTGTTCATTCATTCGCTCATTCTATCATTCAAAATTAAGCCTATGAAAATTGCCCTCATCACCGGAGCCAGTTCGGGTATCGGTAAAGCCACCGCCGAAGCGTTTGCGGCATTGGGTATGAACCTGATTCTGTGCGGCCGTCGCCTCGACCGCCTTCACGATCTTCAACAAGCCCTCGGCGAACAAATCAACACTACTTTGCTGTGCTTCGACGTCGGTGATCGGGAGGCCGTCAACTCGGCCATCGCCAGTTTACCCCAGGAATGGCAAGCCATTGATATTCTGGTTAATAACGCAGGTAATGCGCACGGACTTGGCCCGGTTCAGGACGGGGACCCCGACGATTGGGACGCGATGATGACCAGCAACGTGCAAGGACTTTTGTACGTCTCGAAAGCCATTATGCCGGGGATGATTGCCCGGCAGCGGGGGCACATCGTCAACCTCAGTTCGGTGGCGGGTAAGCAGACGTACCCCAACGGCAACGTGTACTGTGCGTCGAAAGCGGCCGTCGAAGCACTGAGTGAAGGTATGAGGCTGGACCTGAATCCTTTTGGCATCAAAGTCACAAACATTGCACCGGGCGCGGTCGAAACCGAGTTTTCGCTGGTGCGTTTTAAGGGCGACGACCGACGGGCGCGTTCGGTATACCAGGGTTTTACGCCCCTCACCGCCCACGACGTGGCCGACGTGATCGCCTTCGCCGTGACGCGTCCGGCCCACGTGATGATTGCCGATTTGTTGATTTTCCCGACCGCGCAGGCTTCGGCGATGGTGTTGAAACGGGAGTAAAACCGATAGTTATGAAGGACTTACCCCAAGTTATTAAAAATTATCTCAGCCTTAATCATGCTTTCTTCAATCGAAATCGAAACCAATTTGAGACGACTTAAGCCGGTCTTGGTTAGTAGGTTTCACGTCCGCCAACTCGGCTATTTTGGCTCGTATGCCACTGGTCACGCCACGGAAGAAAGCGACGTAGATATTCTGGTGGACTTTGAGAAGCCAATTGGTTGGGCCTTTTTCGATTTGCAGGATTTGTTGGAGAAGGAACTAAACCGAAAAGTGGATTTAGTAACACTTGCCGGGTTAAAGGAAAAACTCAGGCCGTTGATTCTCAGTCAAACGCGGTTCGTATGAGCAAGCAAAACCGGCAATTCAAGTTGTTTCTGGAAGATATGTTGGAAGCGATGAACCGATTTGCCGAGTACCTCCGTGGAATGACCTTCGAGGATTTCGTGCAAAATCGGATGGCTGTTGACGCCGTGGTGCGAAATTTGGAAATTATTGGTGAGGCAGCTAAAAACATTCCGGCATCAGTCCGGCAGAATTCACTGCAGATCCCCTGGGATAAAATGTACCGCCTTCGCAACATCGTTACCCACGAATACTTCAGTGTTGACCATGCCTTGATCTGGGATATTTCGGCCAACTATCTGCCTCACAATCGGGCTGATCTGGAAATTTTGCTGGAAACCTTGCGCGCTAATCCGCTCGACTTGTCCTGATTTCTACCGCGATTTATCCGTCGCAATCACCATCCGCAAGTTGAGTTTGGCAATCACGTCGGCTACGGCCACCAAATCCTGTACGGAGTTGGCTTTGTCGATGCGTAGCACCACCGAAGGCGTATCGTATTTACCGGCTTCGGCGGTGAGCGCCGCTTCGAGTTGGTCGGGGGACACGCGGCGCCTTTCCACGTAATATTCCTTCTTGTCATTGATCGACAGGTGAACCACCTGCTTCGACACGTTTTTGGCCGTGCTCGACTGGGGCAACAGCAATTTAATGGCGTTGGGGCTGGCCATCGTCGAAATCATGAGGAAAAATAACAACAGAAAAAACAGAATGTCGGAAAGCGAGGAGGCTTCTACCGCTGAGTGCGCCCGACGACGACGAGTGAAATTCATGGTTCTTAGTGAAAAATTAAAAGTGAAGAGTTAAAAGCAGTCCGTCACGCGGTGAAAAGCTGGGAGGCAGAGGGTCTGCCGCACGGTTGCTTGTCCAACTTTTCACTTTTAACTCTTCACTTTTCACTGAATTAGCTAACCCGTGCTGGTTTGTAAAGCAAGTCGAGGAAGTCGATGGCCGTGACTTCCATCCGGTTGACAGAGCGGTCGATCATTGCCATCAGAATCGTGTAAAATACGTAGGCCAGAATCCCGACGATGAGACCCGTAGCCGAAGTAATCATCTTTTCGTAAATCCCGCTGGCAATAATCCCGATGCTGATGTTATCGGCGAGCGAGATGTTGTGGAAGGCCCGGATCATCCCCAAAACGGTACCCAGGAAGCCAAACATCGGCGCAATGGCGGCAATAGCCGACAGGATACCGAGGTTTTTTTCCATGTTGTAAATCTCGACTTTGGCCGTGTTTTCAATGGCCGATTCGATGTCGCGCATGGGTGAGCCGATGCGGTTGAGGCCCTTTTCGAGTAGCCTCGCGATGGGCAACGACGAATTCCGGCAGAATTCAGTGGCCCCTTTTACGTTGCCGTTAAAGAGCATTTCCCGGATCGTGTACAAAAAGTTCGGGTCCATCCGGCTGGTACGCTGGATGTACAGGTAGCGTTCAACAAATAACACCAAGGCGACAAACAGCAGAATGGCGATAGGTATCATAACCCAACCCCCGCGAACGAGCAAATCAATCGCCGAGAGGCTGGCTTCCGAGGCGTTTTGCGCCGACGTGGGCACGTTGGTTGCCGACGAATCGGGCTGAGTGGTGATGGTTTGGAGCAACAACGGAGCGTTCAGGAGCACCATAGAGAAGGACACGTTGGTTTTTGATTCAATTATACGGAAAAACGACGAATAGGCTGACTAATTGTTCGCCACTTGACGTAAAGCGTGGGCTTCGATGGTGTGGCCGCCTTCAAAATTAATCAATTGGAGGTGTGGAATGGCGTCGAGCAGGTCAGTTTTTTGCTGATTCGTATCAAAATTTTGCGCCAACTCGTCCTGAATGCCGTAGACGTAAATCACGGCTTTATCACGAACCAGGTCGGGGTCGAGTACGTCGCGGATGCCATTGCCAAAATATCCTGCCCAGAGCACTAGTTTGTCGAACCGGAGCCGCCCGCCCATCACCCAACGGCACACCGTGGCGCAACCCTGAGAAAAACCCAGCACGTTGATTTTCAAATCTTTATCCGCGTATTCCCCGAGGGTGTGCTGGTACAACTGGTCGAGGTACGTTACGTAATCGCTGATTTCACTCGTGCGCTCTTCCCGCGTCATCCACGTTGCCCCGACTCGCCCACTGAAGCCCTCCAGGTAAAACCGCGAGAGGGCTTCGGGTGCGACAATGAACGTGTTGCTGTCCAGAATCGGCTCGAATTTTTTGATAAAATACGGCGCTAACTGCCCGTAGCCGTGGCACACAAACCAGACGTTTTCGGTGTCAGCCGATAATTCACCCAACGTGCAGTAGCGGGCGGTTCGGGTAACGGGCAGAGAATGGATTTGCATGAAGAAATTACTGGTGCTGTTAAGATTTCTTTTCTAAAATTTTCGCCAAAACGCCTTCTTTCAACGCATACGTCGACACCCGGATCTGGTCGAGACCGCATTTTTTCAGCACAAAATCAATCAAACATACCCCCACGACGATCATATCCGCGCGCAACTCGATCATCCCCGGCAACGTTAGGCGTTCGGCACGGGGCAAAGTCAGTAGCAATTCGCGCGAACGGTAAAAATCATCGACTGGCAATGGTTCGGAAACCAAATCAGAAGGTGCGGCATGGCCAAATCGCCGCCAAAACGACAAATCAATCAAAGTTTCAAACGACCCCGCCGAACCAATCAACTCCGTGGGCGCGTACTGGTGAATCGCGTTGGTCAGGGG
>JAJAZB010000050.1 GCA_026785975.1 Cytophagaceae bacterium
AAACGCATGACCCTGCAGTGGCGACTGATGGTTGCGTATGCACACCGCCACCACGCCGATCACGTGCTGCTGATGTACCTCGACCAATTTCAGGTGGCTTTATTTACCCAAAAAGCACCGCCATGCCCGGTTTCGGGTATTTTGTTCCGGCCCACGTTGCACTACAAAACCTTTGATTCAATTGACAAACCAATCTGGAAAGACTGGTTGTGGAATTGGCGAAAACGAATAACTCTGCAACTGGCCTTCCGCAACCGTCGGCTGCACACCGTCTTCAGCCTGGATCCGTACAGTTTAGAAAGTTTGCGACCCTTCAACCACAACGTACACGTCGTCCACTTGCCCGACCCGGTCGAAGTTTCCCTGGTATCCCCGGAAGAGGCCACCGCATTGCGAACCGCCAACGGCGTGGATTCAACCCGGAATGTCTTACTTCTGTTCGGCCACCTCGACATCCGCAAGGGCCTCGGCCCCTTGGCCCAAGCCCTGACCCAGTTGCCCGACACGATTTTACGACAATTAAGCATCTGGCTAGTTGGCACGCTCGAATCGGATCAAATCCCGTACGCAGAGGCCATCGAATCGCTCACGGCCACACGCGGCTTGCAGGTGTGGCGCTGCCACTCGTTCGTATCGGAGCCGTTCGCGCAGGTTTGTTTTGCGGCGGCTGACGGCATCCTGGCGCTTTACCAGCGGCACGTGGGCATGAGTGGTATTCTGGTGCTGGCGGCGGCGGCGGGTAAGCCCATCCTGGCTTCCGATTACGGGTTGCTGGGCGAGTTGGTGCGTCGAAAACAGTTGGGTCTGGCTTTCGACACGACCTCCCCCGCGACGATTGCCGAAGCACTGACCACGTTTACAAAAAATCCGTTGCTTGGCAATCCCGAACAAATGCGGAACTTTGCCAGCCAAAACCGGACCAGTGAATACGCCCGGGTGATTTTCGGGTCCATTCTCGTTGATCGTTCACTGTCGGTTAATCCTTAACCCGTTACGTCTGCGAATGCAAAAACGCAATCTCGCTCTTCTCGGCTCCACCGGCTCCATCGGTACGCAGGCGCTCGACGTGGTTCGGGCGCATCCCGAGGTTTTTGGGGTGGAGGTACTCTCGGCGCAGAACAACGCTGAATTACTTATCGAGCAGGCCGCCGAGTTCCGTCCCAATGTGGTGGTGATTGGCAATGAATCGCGGTACGATGCCGTTTTCTCGGCCCTCGACCCGTTGGGAATCAAGGTATACTCGGGCGCGGCGGCGCTGGCTTCGGTCGTGCAGATGGAACGTATCGACCTGGTACTGACCTCGATGGTGGGCTACGCCGGGCTGTTGCCCACGCTCAAAGCCCTGGAAGCGGGTAAGCCCATTGCCCTGGCCAACAAGGAAACCCTCGTGGTGGCGGGCGAACTCGTCACCGCGTTAGCCGCGAAAAAAGGCGTCAACATTTATCCCGTCGACTCCGAACATTCGGCTATTTTTCAGTGCCTGATCGGTGAATTTCATAACCCCATCGAGAAAATTATCCTGACGGCTTCGGGTGGGCCATTTCGGGGGAAAGACCGGGATTTTCTGAAAACCGTAACCAAAACCCAGGCGCTCAAACACCCCAACTGGGTGATGGGGGCCAAAGTCACGATTGATTCGGCCACGCTGATGAACAAGGGCCTCGAAGTCATCGAAGCCAAATGGCTTTTTGATTTACGCCCCGACCAAATCGACGTGGTGGTGCATCCACAGAGCATCATTCACTCGCTGGTGCAGTTTGAGGATGGCTCCATCAAAGCCCAGATGGGGCTGCCCGATATGCGTTTGCCCATTCAGTTTGCGCTGGGCTACCCCAACCGATTAGCCTCCGATTTCCCCCGGTTCAACTTCGCCAATTACCCGTCGCTCACCTTTGAGCCGCCCGACGTTGAAACGTTTCGTAACTTAGCGCTGGCCTTTGAGGCCCTCCGGCGGGGCGGCAATGCGGCCTGCATTCTCAACGCCGCCAACGAGGTGGCCGTGGCCGAGTTTTTAGCGGATCGGATCGGATTTTTGGAAATCTCCGAGCTACTTGAAACTTGCCTGGCCAAAGTGCCGTTTATTCAAGAGCCTACCTACGACGATTACGTGCAAACCGATGCCGAAACCCGGCGAGTCGCCTTAGCGGCTTTAAAAGTTTCCTACTAAAAAAAATATGGACATTCTAATTATGGCAGGGCAGCTCATTCTGGGGCTGTCGATTCTGGTCGGCTTACACGAACTGGGGCATTTGCTCACGGCCAAATTCTTCGGGATGCGCGTGGAGCAATATTCGATTGGATTTCCGCCCAAAATCTGGGGCAAAAAATTCGGCGACACCGAGTACAGCATCGGCGCGATTCCACTGGGTGGTTTCGTGAAAATTTCGGGCATGATCGACGAATCCCTCGACACCGAGGCCATGAAGCAGCCCCCCAAGTCTTGGGAATTTCGCGCTAAACCCGCTTGGCAACGCCTGGTTGTGATGCTCGGTGGGATTATCGTCAACATCGCGACGGGCGTTCTGATTTTCATCATCATCACCTACCAGCAGGGAGGCAGCTACCTGTCGAGCCGTGAAGTCAATAAAAACGGCATTGTCGCGCTGGAATTAGGTCGTGAAATCGGCCTGAAAACCGGCGACCGAATCGTGCGCATCAACGGCAAACCCTTTGAAGATTTCGCCGACATTCGCTCGTCGGACGTGCTGTTGGGTTCCAACAGCTACTACACCGTGGAGCGCGACGGCAAGCAGATGGAGGTGTACATTCCCAATAATTTTGTTGAAAA
>JAJAZB010000051.1 GCA_026785975.1 Cytophagaceae bacterium
CACTGGATTCATAAATGCGCCCAGGTATGCCTGCAAACCGGGCACCAGCACCACCAACCCGATGCAACTCAGTGCTAAGACCCCCAAAGCCCATTGCCAGCGTCGGGCATCGGCCAATTCCTGTCGGGCGGCACCCCGCTGGGCGGCACCCCGCTGGGCCGTTTTCAGAAACAGTACTCCCGTGGTGAAGCCAAAAATAAAGACGTTGAAGTTCATCAGCGGAAACTGTAACCAATAGTCGCCGGGGCGAATGAGGGCCATTTGGAAAACCAGCGAGAACACCCAAATCCCCAGGGCAACCGCCACCAGCGCCCGGATTCCCAGGCGGTAAGCCACGTGGAGCACCAAAGGAAAACTCAGGTAAAACAACGCTTCGATGGACAAGGACCAACCCGGTGGGTTGATGGTCATCGAATACCCGTGTACCCAAGCCTGAAGCAGACTAAAATTGAGCGCGACCGCTGTGGGGTCGTGGCTGGTGATGTGTTCGTACACCATGCGCAAGGAAGCCCGGGCCGATCCGGTGTGGGTGAGGGCCTGGAAGGATTCACCCAACGGCAGCAGCGGATAGATTAGGGCCAGGACCAAACCCAGCGCGTAAAGCGGATAAATGCGGGCGAAACGCGCCACCCAGTACCGTCGCCGGTCGAGCGTCCGGGTTGGTTGGTAGTACACCACGGCCATAATGAAACCCGACAGCACGAAAAAATAGCTAACGCCCAGGCAAGAATAACTGAACAGATCATGCACCCAGGGGATATCGAACGGGGCCACGGACGGAACCAACACGCCAAAGTGATAAATGACGATTCCGAAGGCGGCAAAAAAACGGGTAGCGGTCAGTTGGGGTAGATTCACAGGAGGACGTTTTAGGAAAATCAAAGCGGACGAATGGGCAAAATCCGAGCGGCGGGGAAGGAAAAAATAATGCCCTCCAAAGCCTCAAAATTAAACAAAATGCCAGGAATGTAACACCAGTTCAGTCATTATGAACGGGGGCGCAGTAGCTGATTTTGGATGCTTTACTCTATTTTTGGACTTGATTTTTCCACCAGACCAACTCCAATTTATGCCCATTCCCACCAATCAACCCGGCCAGAATCGTTGCGTGATCGAACGCGTCACGCCCGAACTCGACGCGGGGCGTTACGCCATCAAAGCGACGGTTGGCGATGTAATTTCCGTGGAAGCCGACGTGTTTGCCGATGGTCACGACAAGATTTCGGCCCGACTGCTGTACCGCCCCGAAAGTGCCGCCGACTGGTTGGAGGTGCCAATGAATCCGATTGAAAACGACCGGTACGGGGCATCGTTTCTGATTGAAAAAGAAGGTTTTTACCGCTACACGTTCGTGGCCTGGGTCGATCATCCGCTCACCTGGCAGCACGAAATCACGCTCAAAATCCGCGACGGGCAACGTGTTGAGGTTGAACTGCTGAGCGGAGCACTTTTTTTCGACGAAATGGCTACCCTCGCCCTGCCCGACGATGCCCGGGCGTTGCAAGCCGCCGCCAAACTTTTCCGGGACAAACGTGGCTACGAACACGCCCTTCACCTGGCCACCGGCCCGGACGTAAAAGCCTGGATTGCCCGGTACCCGCTGCGCCACCACGCCACCCGCTACGACCGGGAGTTAGCGGTTTACGTCGACCGTGAAAGAGCAAGGTTTGGGGCCTGGTATTCCCTCTTTCCCCGCTCTACTCACCCCGAACCGGGGCAGCACGGCACTTTTCGGACGACCGCCGCTCTGCTCCCCCGGCTGGCCGACATGGGTTTCGACGTACTCTACATTCCCCCGATTCACCACATCGGTACAGCCTTCCGAAAGGGCAAAAATAACGCCGTAACGGCCCAACCCGGCGAACCGGGCGTACCCTACGGCATCGGTTCTGAACTGGGCGGTCACGACGCGATCCACCCCGATTTGGGCACGCTGGAGGAGTTTAAAGCCCTGGTGGAGGAATCGCAAACGTTTGGCATCGAAGTGGCCCTGGATCTGGCCATCCAATGTTCGCCCGATCACCCCTGGGTGCGCGACCACCCCGATTGGTTTAGGCTCCGGCCCGACGGCACGATTCAGTACGCCGAAAATCCGCCCAAAAAGTATCAGGATATTTACCCACTCAACTTTGAAACCGACGACTGGCGCAACCTCTGGGAAGAACTCAAACGCGTACTGTTGCTCTGGGGGGCCTGGGGTGTGCGTATCATTCGGGTGGACAACCCGCACACGAAAGCCTTTGGTTTTTGGGAATGGGTCATTGCCGAAGTCAAGGCCGAGTACCCGGATATGCTGTTTTTGTCGGAGGCGTTCACCCGTCCGAAGGTGATGCAGCAACTGGCCAAACTGGGGTTTTCGCAGTCGTACACGTATTTTGCCTGGCGGGAAACCAAAGCCGGGTTGACCCAGTACCTGACCGAACTCACGCAGGGCGAAATGCGGCACTATTTCCGGCCCAATTTCTGGCCCAACACCCACGACATCCTGACCTGGCCCATGCAATCGGGTTCGGAGGCGCTGTACCTGAGCCGGTTTTTTATGGCCGCCACGCTGAGTAGCAATTACGGGATTTATGGCCCCGTGTACGAGTACCTCGAACACACCGGGATACCCGGCAAGGAGGAATATTTCAACTCGGAGAAGTACGAAATCCGGCACTGGAACTGGCAGCACGTCAACAAGTTGACTTATGTGATCGGCCTCGTTAACAAGGCCCGGCGCGAAAATTCGGCCCTGCAACACACCAACAACATTACGTTTTGCGACATCGCCAACGACCACCTGCTGGCCTACCTGAAAACTCATGCGGACGGCAACCGGATTTTGTGTGTCGTCAATCTCGACCCGGCCCAAACCCAGGCGGGTCAGGTGCGGGTGCCGTTCGATAAAATCGGTAAAGGCCCGGACGAAGAATACCTCGTGCGCGACCTGCTGACGGACGCGGCCTACGTTTGGCGTGGCGAAACCAATTTCATCGCCCTCGATCCGCACGTACTGCCCATGCACCTGTTTCGGGTGGAGGATTTGTATCGGTGAACTGAAATACAAACAAGAAATAAATTGAGGAAATAGCGTTAAAAGCGGCGAAGCGTGGGGGGGGGGGGGGTGTTTTTTTGGGGGGCCCAGCTAAAAAATTTTTTTTTTTTTTTTTGAAAAGAGCGCCGCCCACACAACAACAAAACAGC
>JAJAZB010000052.1 GCA_026785975.1 Cytophagaceae bacterium
ACCTTGTATTCGCCACTCAGCAAGGTCCCTCCTAACGTCGGGCCGGGTGGCCGAAGCCATGACAGAACATATTTATCTCCCCTAAACGCAACGAGGACGGCGAAAGCCGTCCTCGTTGCGTTTGAAAGAAAGAAGCAGTTTAAAAAGACAAGGCCGCATTCACATCCAACCGGCCACCCGTCACGGTTTTCCCGTTCAGCGAGGGCGTAGCCACGGCGCTATTTAAAATAGCCGCTTTGATTTGCGCAGCCGTTGCACCCGGATTGACCGATTTGTACAAGGCCACGGCTCCTGTCACGTGCGGGGTCGCCATCGAGGTGCCACTGTACGAAGAATAGATACTAAAAGCCGTCGATGACCAAACCCCGGCCCCCGGCGCGCCCAGGTCGACGGTCGTCAGACCGTACTGGGAGAAACTCGCCAACGCGCCCGTATTGGTGATCGCAGCAACGGCAATGACGTTGGGCAAATCGTAATTTGCCGGGTAGCCGGGTGAGGTGTCGTTGTTGGTACCACTGTTACCGGCAGCAGCCACAAACAAAACACCGGCATTGTTGGCCCGGCTAATGGCATCATAAAGTGCCTGCGAAAAGCCACCACCGCCCCAGGAGTTGTTGCTGGCTACGACATTGATGCCGTGACGGGTTTTGAGGTCGGTCAGGTAATCGACCGCTTTGATGGCATTGGCCGTGGTACCGCCGTTGCGCCCAAGAAATTTCGCCGAAATCATCTTCACGTTCCAGTTGACACCGGCTACACCCGTGCCGTTGCGCTCAGCGCCGATGGTGCCCGCCACGTGCGTACCGTGATCATCGAGACTGCCCCGGGTACCGCCGTCGTACACGGTATTATCGTTGTTGGCAAAATCCCACCCGTTTTTGTCGTCTCTGTAGCCATTGCCATCATCATCAACGCCATTGACCGGATCGAATGGGTTTACCCAGATATTGGCATCCAGGTCGGGGTGCGTAATCTGGATTCCTTCATCGACAATACCCACCAGCACACTGGCCGAGCCGGTTTTGTCGACTGCCCAGGCTGCTGCGGCATTACTGCCGTACTGGTTGGCGGGCGAGGTAGATGCTCCGTACATACCCCAGAGCGAGCCATTGGTAAAGTACGTATCGTTGGATACGGCCGTGTGCTGATACACGTAGTTCGGCTCGGCCAGTTCGACACCGGGCATCGCTTGCAGTGCTTCGATGGCCTCGGCTACGTCCCCGGTGATTGCGAGTACTTTAATTCCTTCGCTTCGCCCGGCCCTCGACATGGCTCGGGTGTAAATGTCTTCGGAAACCTGGCCTCTCACCCGGCCATAGGCTCTGCTCTTGTTGTCTTCGTCGGTGCCATCGGTAAATTTAACGAGCACTTCATTGCTCACGAATTCGTGCCTAAAGCCAAACCGGGCGTTCGATGCGGTGCGATCCGGCGACAGGGGTTCATCCAACTCCGACTTACAACTAAAAACCATGAAGGTGGTGGTCAGTGCGATGGCGGTCAGGCTTCGCATTGGTAAATAATACTTTTTCATAAGGATGGTGATTTTAGTAGATTGTTTATAGGCTTAAAATTAGCTGGACTTACAGAAATACACAAAATATAGCGTAGGTTTTTTACTTAACGGCTACTTATTTCGGCCGTGTCCTGGGGAAGAAACAACGTAAAAAGCCCTACCTCTTCCAAAATAGGGCTTTTTTATGAAATTATATTTTTGCGTCGGTCAAACGTTCGAGCGGGAAAAAACGGGGAGTTGCCCGTTTTTTTTCTACGTTTTCTTCACCTTCGCCAAGGGTTTTTTCGCCGCCGTAACGGCGGGGTTCCGCCTGGTCATCGTCACAGGATCCCAGTACACCACTTTGTTGTCAAAGTAGCTTTCATTGCAGGCCAGTACGGGCGCGGCGGCGCGGAAGCCAAAAACGGGGTCTTCAATGGTTCCCTGGCTGCCTTCGCGCACATTTTTAAAGAAATCACCGAAATGGGCCGCGTGGGCGTCCTCGTCTTTGGGTGCTTCAAATTTCACTTCCTTCGCGGGTTCGGCCTTGCGGCTTTCGGGCGGATACTGCACGTCGTATTGCTTGACGAATTCCTTCTGAACGTCTTCCGTAAACGTGAAGTAGCTGTCGTAGTTGCCGTAGCCGGGGGCGATGGCCAGTTTTTTCTTCGTCAAAATCAAGTTGTCCTCCGAAAACTCGATCTGGCCTTCGCTGCCGATGATGCGCGTCACGTTGCTGATTTTACCTGCGTTGGCAAAATTCACCCGCAACACCATCTGGAACGCCTCGTGCTGCTCGGTTTTGGGGTAATCCATGATGCTCGTCATCACGTCGGGCACGTCGCGGCCATCCTTCCAGTAGGCCAGGTTGCCCGACGAAAAAATCCGGTTTGGCCCCAGCGAGTTGGTCACGAAATGCACGCCCGTAATCAGGTGGATGAACAAATCGCCCGCTACGCCCGTGCCGTAATCCTTGTAATTGCGCCAGCGAAAAAAGCGCTTGGCCTCGAAGGGACGTTTGGGCGCATCCCCTAAAAAACGGTCCCAGTCCACTGTTTCGGGCGATGCGTCGGGCGGAATCGAGTAGTTCCAGGCCCCAATGGCATTGAAGCGGTCGTTGTTCGATTCGATGTAATTGATCGGGCCAATGTCGCCCGCCATCACGAGCCGCCGCGCTTCCTGAAAGGCCGCGCTGCTGATGCGCTGGCTGCCCACCTGCATGGTTTTGCCCGACTTTTTCCAGGCCGCAATCACCGCCTTGCCTTCGTCGAGGTGCTGCACCATCGGATTTTCGCAGTACACGTGCTTGCCCGCGTTGAGGGCGGCGATGGTGATGTGGTCGTGCCAGTGGTCGGGCGTGACCACGAGCACGGCGTCGATGTCTTTCCGGGCCAGGATTTCGCGGTAATCGCGGGTGGTGAAGAGGTCAGGGTTGTTGAAGGCCGCTTTGGCCGAGGCGAGCCGTCCGTCGTACAAATCGGCCACCGCCACAAGTTCAACGTCGGGGTTGCGCAGGGCGGCTTTGGTGTCGTAGTTGCCCTGAATGCCCATGCCGATGGTGGCAATGCGGAGCCTGTCGTTCGGGCTACTCGTTTTCAGATTAGGAATGATGTTGAACGGTTTGGCTGCCCAGGGCGTAACCACCAGCGCCGAAGCTGCTGAGAGGTTTCTAATAAAGTCACGACGGGATGATTTCATGGTGTCAAGTGGTTTAGAAGTTTAAATATGGGTACAAAAATGGATTCGGCGTTGAATCAGCCCGACAAATTCAGTGCATTCGTTTTTTGCAGTGGGCTAACGATTCACTATTTTAAAAGCACTGACCATCCGGTTTCGCATCGTTGCCACCTGAACAATCACAATTCCACTCGAAAACCACTTCAAATGCCGCCCCTAAGCCGCGTCGTATGGATAAAGCCTGAGTAAATTGTTTACTTGCGTTCGGGGCGGTAAAAACGGGTCCCGGATGCGATTATGAAAACTATGGCATTGGCGTTGCTTTTTTTTGTGTGGATTTCGCCGCCTCTCCTGGCCCAACAACAACGGTCGGTCGAGTTGTACCGGGTTAAAATCGTGGCTAAGGCAGGTTGGCAAGCCAAAGGCATTTTATACGCCGTGACCGACTCGCTCATCCTGTTCACCTACGCCGAAGCTGATCGGTTCGGAGAATTGACTGTGAAATCGGGAAATGTGGCGCTGACCCAGGTAAGAAAAGTGGTTTTACACCGAAATAACCGGGTATCGGGCGCCCTGAAGGGGGCCTTGGTTGGAGCGGTCGCCACGACGTTTGTCACGGTTCGTTCCCTGCAAAAAAACCCGCCGCGCAGTTCGGTTTTTTACGGCATCAATCTCGTGATGGCGGCCAGCGGAGGCGGGGGTGTCGGGGCCTTGATTGGGTCGTTTTTTGATAATTCGGGGCAGGGTGTCATCCGTCCCGACAACCGGGGGGATGGGGTTGAAACGTTGCGTACGCAATTGATCCCGTTCACGTATCAGTATCAGGTCAACATCATGAACCGGATTCCCAAAAAAGTTATTCCGTATTGAGTTGGTGCTTGGTGCAAAGTGCTTAGATCGTTACCCTGCACCGAGCACTAAGCACTATTTTTCGTTGCACCATGCACCAAGCCAGCCAGCGCATCCAGAACGGCTCGCAAGGCGCGGGCCGTTTCCGGGTCGGATACGGTACCGTTAGCGCTTAGCTTCGTGCGGACGTGGGGAATAATCAACGTGGCTTCCCCGGCGACTTCCGCATCCAATGCACGGAGTACCAGCAGGAGCGAGGCGTGCGCTTTTTCCCCGCCCAGGTACGACGGCGACGCGCTGAGAGCCGCCACGGGTTTGCGGGAAAACTCCCCGGAAGATACCGTCCAATCCAGGGCATTTTTCAGTGAACCCGGCATCCCGTAAGCGTACTCCGGCGTACAAATCAGCACGCCATCGGCAGCCTTGAGCAAGTCCCGTAACTCCATGACCGAAGCTGGTACGTCATCGCCATCGATTTCCGGGGAAAAATGGGGCAGTTCAGCCAACCCGTCGTAGATCGTAAACGCCATTCCCTCGGGGGCCAGGGTCGGTATGGCGCGGACCAGGGCGGTGTTGGTTGAGGCTGCCCGGAGGCTGCCGGAAATGGCTAAGATGTTCATTTTGGGGTGACGTTCAAATTCACTCTACAAGGTTTTATTCAGCCCCAAGGTTCAGGATTTCGTTGATCACCCAGCGATTGTTTTGCTTCACCAGTTGAAATTCGTATTCGCCTAAAAGTGAAAACTGAACGGAGGCGCGGTTGCTCCTGACCCTAACCTTGTTGATTTTCAAAGCGTTGAGTGAACCCAGTTGCAGGTCGACATTCTGACTGAGTAAAACCAGATCGTATTCAAATCCGGTGGGCGGCCCTTCGTTCTGTGGACTCAGCCGGAATCCCTCGTCGCGCTCTTTGAAAAACGTCCGCCATTCGTTTAGATAAACATCGGTCAAAAAGCGACTGCTTTTGAGGTAGGCCAGGTAGCGCTCGCCGTTCTTGAAATTGACGGAATAATTCTTACCCGGCGGTTGATTGACCAGGTAAATCCGACTGGCTGAGTCGATGTGATTTTTGTACCAGTTCAAAAAATGGAGCACCGTTCGGGTAGCCCGTTGGGCATCGGTATTCACGGGAGATGCCGATCCCTTATTCTGACCCGTAGCGGTGAGTACCAGAGTCATCAAAACGCAAAATAGCATTGCCTTTTTCATCCTTAGAAACGCCCTGATTGAATCAGAAAGCCTTATCTGATCGGGTTGCGGGTTCAAAATTGCCGCTAAAAAAGACCAGGGGTCAATCGGAAGTTAATAACGGGTGGACTTGGGGCGAGAACAAGCGCGTTGGGCCAATACGTAACATCCGGGGCTGGAACTGTCAGGTTGTTTTTGAGGCAAAAAACGATAAAATTTATGCCCATGCAACCTTTCTCAATACGTGTTCATCTGCTGTTGGAAACAGCTTTACCCCGCTTAAACAACTCAACCTCATGAACTTCAAACGCCTCAGCTCGTTGATCGTCCTTGGTTTAACTCTTTGTTTTTCGGCGTATGCCCAAAACGCCACGTCACCTTCCGACAGCCTGAGCGCTTTTACGGGAAAATGGGTGGGTACGTTTGAGGGAGCTTCCTCGGGCCAGTGTGAAATGGTGCTGAGTCCGGCCGACACCGGTAAAATGGGCGGTGTTCTGACGATTATTCCGGCGGATGGCAATCGGTATCCGATCGACTTCAAATCGGTGACCATTCAGGGAAATCAGTTGAAACTCACGTACAACGACCCCAGCGACGGAGACGAAGTATCGTTGGAAGGAACGCGGGAAAGCCGCCAACTGAAGGGAACCTGGCGGGCCGGTGACGGGGCCGCCACGGGCACCTGG
>JAJAZB010000053.1 GCA_026785975.1 Cytophagaceae bacterium
CTCGTAGCCTTTGCGCGGGCGAATGATGTACTGGTAAATTTCACCCAGGCCCGTGGTGATGGGCATCAGTTCGGGCTGGCCAAAGTTGGCATCGATGTCGTTTTCGGCAACCTTGAGTTGTTCCGAAACCAACTGCCGACAACGTAGCACGTCGGCGGTTTCCTCAAAAACAATCGTAATCACCGAAATACCCATGCGGCTCACTGAGCGGATCTCGACCTGCTGCGGAATATTGGCCAGCGCCAGTTCGACGGGCGCGGTGATAAACTGCTCGATTTCCTGAGCCGACAGGTCCGGGGCGCGGGTAATGACCTGCACCTGGTTGTTGGTGATGTCGGGCAAGGCGTCGATGGGCAACTGCGTGACGGCGTACCCACCCCAGCCAGCCAGCGCCAGCACGAGTAGAAAAACAATTAATTTGTTCTGAACGCTAAAGCGAATCAGGGCGTCGATCATGGAAAAGAGGAAAGAGAGGAGAGAGGAGAGTGGATAGAGGTGAGAGAGTGGATAGCTGAAAATCTGTTCTCTATTCTCTGTCCATTATTCTCTGATCCACTCTTTTCTAAAAAGTCAGCCCCGTTTGGGCGGGTTGAGCAGGGCGGCGGCGAAGCGAAAGGTGTAATGATTTTCCCAGGAAGGAAGTTGGGAAGCGGCTCCTTCGGGCAGGAGCGGCGTAAAACGAAAGGTCGTTAGCAGGGAAACAAAAAGCCCGGAAGCCGCGTGAAAATCAACGGCGGGCAGGTGTGAGTGGGAGTGATTGGGGTGTTTGCGGTGAAACGCGTCAGCGGCGTAATGTTCCCACAGAAACGTGAGCACGTTGAGGTCGCCGCCTTCTTCGAGTTGATGCTCGTGGTAATGCTCGACGAGGCCCGATAAATGCTCCGCGCTGACAGGAGGCAGTACGCTCCCCACCAGGAAAAATACGCTGAGCATCAGGGCAACCAGTCGACGCATGGAACGAAGTTAGGGAAAAGGTTTTACCAAACGTGCTACTGGAATAACCCGTTACACCTTTTTCAGGAGCGAAATCTGTCCCGAATGGTAGATCTCGTGCTGAATCCCGCCGTGCAGCAAAATATAGTACGAGTATTTGCGTCCCGGCACGATGTCGTTGAGGCGACGATCATTGACCGCCTCCATCACATCGAGCAATTCGGCGTGTGTATCGGCCAGGCTAACCAGCAAATCGTGCCATTGTTCAAGGGTCAGCGAATCGAAGCGGAGCCAGTCGGCTTCGGAGTCCAGCACGATGTCGTAAGTGTCACCCCCGGTTAGTTTTTCAAGCACAAATACCCGCCAGTTGGTTAGGTGGGCCACAATTTCGGCGATGTTGTGCGTGTTGGGAAGAAGTCGTTTTACGGCCTGCTCGTGGCTAACATCACTCAGCGTTTCGATCAGGGAGGGGCCGTGCCAGGTTTCGCCATCGTAGTGGCGGCGAATTAAGTCTTTTATGCGGTTGGTTTCGTAATTCATAGCGTCAGATAAGGGCCGCAAACTTAGCGGTTTTTCGCCAAAATCTGACGCAAAACCCGTAGGAAGCCCAGCGCTACTGCCGCTGGTAGGGAACCAACGCCCAGGTGTTTTTGACGGAAATCACCTCCGCAATTTTCTGGAAAACCAGCTTGGGAATCTCAATCCGGTGGTCGGCGAGGGCCACGGTGAATTCGGACGTGAGCGCAATTTTCCCTGCTTGTACCGTCACCGTACCCGGCAAGGTGCGCTCTTTTTTTACGCCGTGCAGATCAAAAGTGCCTTTGACCGTAACCGGGTAGCTACCGGGTTTGGTGAAATCAATCAGTTCCTGAATTTTTCCCCGGAAGGTAGCCGTGGGGTATTTATCCGACTCCAGGTAGTTTTCGTTGAAGTGTTCCTGCATCAACTTGTTGGGGAAGCTGAAATCGGTCATCTGCATTTTCACGGCAATGTCGCCCGTCGACGTATTCATCACCACGCCGATTTTACGATTGATCGCCGAAATGTCTTCCAGAGGGGCTTTCGAGAAAAAGCTCGTTTCGGTCGTTTGGGCCGTAAAAAGCTGAGCCGTAGCCCGGCCAGCCAACAAACTGAGTGCGAATAAGGTGACTATCGTTTTCATGGAAATCAATGAATGAATGAGTGAATGAGCCAATGAATGAATGAGACAATGAATGAATAGGCTGACGCAAACTGTATTTCTATTCATTCATTGTCTCATTCATTCATTGATTAACGGATGGCGTTGCCGAGCCGGGGGCCGAGGTTGAAGGTTCGCGCCAGGTTGAAACCCCAGTGGATATCGCCGTTTTGCCAACGCCCCCCGTACGCGTCGCCCGTCTGACCGATAAATTGTTTCTCGATCATGCCAAACGAGTTGGTGAAATGCAGTTGAAACACGTGCCCACCCGTTTCGATATCGAAGCCAACGGCCAGCGCGTCGTGGTGAATCCGTTGGTTTTTAGTGCCCAGTTGTTCGCCTGGCACGAAGTAATATTCAGCGTTGAGCGATATGCGTTTGCTGAGTTTGAAGCGCCCGCCCACGCCCACGGCCACGAGGGTATTTTGCTCGAAGGATTCCTTGATCCGGTTGCGGTGCAGTACCGTCGGGCTGATCTGGAGCGAGAGCCGATCGCTGAATTTACGGGCAATGAGCAACTGCCCGCAGTACACATACCGGTCGGTGGTTTGCCGGAACTCGCCGCCCTGCGTGGGGGTCCGGCTGTCGATGGCCAAACTGCCGAAGGCCGTCACGCTCAGCGGGGTACGGCGTGCGCCCGACGATTGACGGAGAAGCCGGGCTTTGCCAAAGAAATCGTAGGTTTTCTCGATGGAGCTACGACCGACCCCAATCATCAGGCGGTCGTTCAGGCCGTACTCAAACCCCAGGCGGAGGGTGGCGTAATCAAGGCCAAAAAACTCCGATGGCCCTTTGTTGAGGCGATCGAACCGGTGCGAAATCACAAAATCGAGGTGTTTGGCTTTCGTCGTTTCAACCGAGTGCCCGTTGATAATTCGGATTGCTTTAAACGTAGCCGCCGTGTAGCGGGTCACCTGGCTGCTGTCGATGTTGAGCAAATCCATCAGGTCGTCCTGGGCGAGGGCCTGCGTGCTTACGGCGGGAATCAGCAGACCAACCACGAGCAGGGATACTAATAGTTTCATAAGTAGGAAAAGGAGTTTTAGCGTATCGGTCCGTCCGACACCCCGAACTTCGGAAAGATTTACGCGAAAACCCACGGCGGGGTTGCGTTAAGTTCAGTTTATAAACGCTTAAACCGCTTTTACCTTTTCCGGTTTAGTGCTTTTTATCGATGATTTTACGAAGAAGTAGTTTAGGATTTCCCAGTAATGCGTGTCTGGCCTAAAAAAAACGACTCCTTTTGGTCGGCATTTCGGGTCCGACCTTACCTCTGCCCCAAGGGCGGATTGGGGAGCCGGTTCGTGGGGCCCCGCAACACGGTGGCGTTGAAAAAACGAA
>JAJAZB010000054.1 GCA_026785975.1 Cytophagaceae bacterium
ATCCAGGGCTACCGCGCTATGGCTGACAAAAAATATCGCCCGAAAGAACGTGAATAAAGAGCAGGGTTTCTAAGAAGTGAAAGTTATTAGGTTATAAGTTATTATGTTAAGGTTCGCCGCTGCGATTGTCTCATTGTCAACGACTTATGCAATCGAAGCGGCGAACCGTAACCAATAACCCTATAACTTAATAACAAGTACTTAAGAAGCGTTGGTTTTCAATGGCATCAATTCTCACACATTCACGTGCCGCTCGGCGTGGTAGCTCGACCGCACCAGCGCACCGGCTTCCACGTACTTCAGGCCACGCCGCAGGCCCTCTTCTTTGTACATCGCGAAGGTGTCGGGGTGGATCCAGTCGATGACTTCGTGGTGGAGTTTGGTGGGTTGCAGGTACTGGCCCAGGGTCAGGATGTCGAGGCCGTTTTGCACCAGGTCATCCATCGCTTTGAAGAGTTCTTCCCCGGTTTCGCCCAAGCCGAGCATGATCCCCGATTTGGTGCGTTTGCCCGCCGCCTTCGTCCGCTGAATCTGTTCTAAACTGCGGGTGTACCGGGCCTGCGGACGGACGTTGCGGTACAGTCGCTCGACGGTTTCGACGTTGTGCGAAACGACTTCCTGCCCGCCTTCGATCATCCGGGCGAGGGCTTCCCAATTGCCTTTGGTGTCGGGAATGAGGGTTTCGATGGTCGTCTGCGGTGAAGTTTCTTTCACCAGCCGGACGGTTTGGTACCAGATTTCGGCCCCGCGATCTTTGAGTTCGTCCCGATTTACCGACGTGATGACGGCGTGTTTCACACCCATCAGTTTGATGGCCTCCGCTACCCGGCGGGGTTCGTCGGTGTCGTATTCGGTGGGGCGGCCCGTGGCTACGGCGCAAAAACTGCAACTCCGCGTACACACGTTGCCCAAAATCATGAAGGTCGCCGTGCCTGCACTCCAGCATTCGCCCATGTTGGGGCAGTTGCCACTCTGGCAAATGGTGTGGAGTTTATAATCGTCCACGAGCTTACGGACGCGGGCGTAGTCGGGGCCGGTGGGTAATTTAACGCGCAACCAGTCGGGCTTGCGGGCGGTTTTGGCGGAGGATATCACGGGAAGTTCAATCATGGCAATAATCAGGATTCGGTGTTCCGTAAACCGGAACGGGCAAGCCGATTTTTAAGAACGAATTCGGAGAACTTTTTGTCGGCAAAAGTAAAAACCAAACAGGGGAATCCGGCAAAAAGTTTGAGACAGTGACCAGTGAGCAGTTATCAGTGACTAATGATTCTGATTCCTTTGCATTTCACTGATAACTGTTCCCTGAGAGTTATTTTTTCTGACCAAAATACAGCGTCAGAAAACCCGATGTGAATACGTTCCGGTTGGTGGTTTCGGGAATGAGGATGATGTCTTTGGTGTACCCTTCGACCAAAAAGCCAATTTCCAGCCCGATGGTGTTGTGCCGAAAGGCGTCAAGTTCAATCGAGGCGGCGATTTTTGCGTTCAGGCCCGGCACCAGTTCGATGCGATTAAAACCCCGAAACAAGCTACCCCCGCCCACAATGGCTACGCTGCTACTCTGCTCCAGTTCGGGCGAGTAAGGCACTTCATGAACCTGCCGGGGTCCCCGCAAATTGACGACCTGTACGTAATAAGGTTTGAGCAAACCTAACGTCGGCCCCGCCGCTAAAATGCCGTTGAATTGAACCCCACCGTCGTCGGAACGCTCGAACAAGGTCATTTCACGGCCCCACTGTCCGCGCAGGGCGAAGAGATACCGTTGCTTGCCGAGAATAAGGCGGTTGCCACTCGAAGCGGCGTAAGCCCGCTCTTTGGGGTGCTTCACGTTAACCAATTCCGCGCTCAGGTAGCGAAACCGGGGGCGTTCGCGGGAGGTCAGGGCTTTGGCCTGCCGAAAAACCAGCCCGCCGATAATGCCCGAATTGGTGTTGGTCGTTACGCCAAATGAATTGAGCACGCGGAAGGAAGCCTCCTCAGCATCGGCGGTTGGTTTGCCCTGGTTTTGTGCCGCTGCCCGAACCGACAAGAAGGCCAGCAACAACCAGGGAACTGCATACGCGAGCGAAAAGCGTTGTTTCATCGGGAAAAAATCGGATTCCTGCGCCGGGCGTTGCGCGGATTTTGAAACGTGGGTTTTAGGGAAAAAGCCTTAAGTTTAGGCTTGAATCAACGAAGTACGAAAAAAATAACCCGCTTTCACAATGGCAACCGTCCGCACCGAATACTTAGGCAAATTGCGCACCGAAAACACCCACCTGCAATCGGGAACGCAGATGATTACCGACGCGCCCACCGATAACCAGGGCCGGGGGGAAGCCTTCTCGCCAACCGACCTGACGGCTACCTCGTTGGGTACGTGCATCATCACGACGATGGGCATCGCCGCTCAGCGCGAGGATATCGACCTGACGGGCAGCGAGTTGAGCGTTACCAAAGTGATGAGTACCCAGGCCCCGCGCCGGATTGCCCGCATCGAGGTAGCCTTACGGATGCGTAGCACACCGGAACTCGACGAAGCCCAACGCAAAAAATACGAAAACATCGCGCACACCTGCCCCGTAGCCCTGAGTTTGCACCCCGACATCGAGCAAGTGATTACGTTTGAATGGAAGGAACTTCAAAGAATGCTGAATGCGGTCCGCCGCGCGGCTGAATAAAAAAGTCAAAATGCTGGATTGTATTTTATCGTAACTCGATTGGCTCAAGTTAATTCAGCATTCAGCATTTATTCCCGCCTTCACGGCGGGGTAGGCGATTGCGAAGTGGGAGGCGTCGTACACGCATTCGCCGTTGCGGATGAGTAGCACCTGGGGCGATTCATGCTGTACGCCGAAGTAGTCGGCCACGGCGCGGGAGAGGGCACGGTGCCGCAGCAGATCGAGATGGTAGGCTTTCACGCCGCCCATTTCGTCGGTTTTCCAGTTGCGCTCCAGGCGGTTGAGGGTGGTGGCACTGATGGAACACGTCGTGCTGTGTTTGTAAATCAAAACGGGTTGGTCGAACGATTCGGCCCGAAGGGTATCGAGTTGGGCGACATCGGTAAGCAGATTCCAGTTCATTCTTGCTTAATTGTGGTTAAAACGAGGGCGCTTGTCGGGGGCTTGGCGTCCCGGTTGCGCGTTTGGTTTTCGTGTTAACTAACCATTCTTCCCTACTTTTGATTCCCAAAAAATAACCGTTCCCCGTTGGCTCGATTCCTCTACGATTTTTTTATCCAGGTTCTTCAACTCGCTTTCTGGCTGGCGGCACCCGTTCACCGCAAGGCCCGGCAATGGGTGGCTGGTCGCCGAAATTGGTACCAAAGCCTTGAGCGTCAGTTTGCTGGCCAAACCGGCCCCGTAGTCTGGTTTCACTGCGCTTCGCTGGGTGAATTTGAGCAGGGACGGCCCGTACTGGAGGCTTTTCGGCGCGAATTCCCCAATTGGAAAATTTTGCTGACGTTCTTCTCGCCCTCGGGCTATACCCTTCGGCACGACTACGAGGGTGCCGATTACGTTGGCTACCTGCCCGCTGACACGGCTCTCAACGCCCGGCGGTTTGTCGAAACCGTGAAACCGCAACTGGTTTTTTGGGTAAAATACGAGTTTTGGTACCACCACCTCAACGCCCTGCACGAACGCGGTGTGCCCGTCGTGCTGTTTTCGGCCATCTTCCGCGCGGATCAGTTGTTCTTTAAATCGTACGGGCATTTTTACCGGAAAATGCTCTTCTTTTTCGACCAGATTCTGGTGCAGAACGACGCGTCGTTGCAACTCCTGCGGGGTATCGGTATCCCAAACGCCTACCTCGGTGGCGATACGCGCTTTGACCGCGTGGCCGAAATCGCCGCCGCGCCGAGGCACTTTCCACTCGTGGAGCAATTCAAAGGGAAAACCCAACTGCTCGTCGTCGGCTCGCTTTGGCCGGATGACTGGGAAGTGCTGAAGGGAATGCTGAATGCTGAATGCAGAATGCTGAATGAAAAAAATAAAAATACGCGACCATTCAGCATTCAGCATTCAGCATTCAGAATTCTTATCGCTCCCCACGAAATCAATCCGGCGCAGATTGACCGCTGGCAAACGGAGATTGAGGTGCCGTCGGTGCGGTACTCGCAGGCCACGCCGGAGTTGGTGCAAGCGGCGAAAATCCTGTGGATCGACAACGTCGGGATGCTGGCCTCGCTGTACCAGTACGCCGACTATGCCTTCATCGGTGGCGCTTACGGCGATGGGCTGCACAATACGCTCGAAGCGGCGGTGTACGGGGTGCCGATCTTTTTTGGAAACAAGGTCTATCACAAGTTTCAGGAAGCGCACGATCTGCTGGCCCTGGGTTGCGCCTTTGCCGTGGCCGATGCTGCTGAGTTGGAACGCATTTTTTCCGAACTTCGCGCCGACGAAACCCGTCGTCGCCAACTGGCTGACCGCGCGGCGGCCTACGTCCGGGACCGGCTCGGCGCAACGGAGCAGGTGATGATTTGGGCGAGGTTGAAAGTTGAGAATTGAAAGTTGAAAGTGAAATGATTCAAGCACAGTTGGGAATTATTTAGAACTACTGGTTATCAGAATGATAGATTTTCAATTTTCAATTTTCAATTTTCAATTTCATTTAAACCGATACACTTGAAAAAAGGTCTGATTATTCGCTCAACGGGTTCGTGGTACGAGGTTCGCGAGGCCAGCGACGGACACGTGTGGCGGTGCCGGTTGAAGGGTATTTTTAAAATCAAGGGTTTGCAAACGTCCAACCCGCTGGCAGTGGGCGACCGGGTGTTGTTTGAGATGGAAGACGAAAACGAAAACACCGGCATTATCCTCGAAATTGAGCCGCGCGAGAACTACATCATTCGGAAGTCGGTGCATAAAACGGCCCAGGCGCACATCCTGGCGGCAAATGTCGACCAGGCAGTGTTGATTGTCACGCTCGATTTTCCGCGAACTTCCCTGGGTTTTGTGGATCGTTTTCTCGTCACCGCCGAATCGTTCCGCATTCCGTCGACGGTTGTTTTCAACAAACAGGATATACTCAGTGAGGGCTTTCGCGAGGAGCAAAAAGCCATTACCGCCATGTACCGGCGCATCGGCTACGGTACCTTGCTAACCTCAACGGTGAGCGGCGAGGGTGTCGGGGCGTTCCAGGAATTACTACTCGGCAAGGTGTCGCTGCTGGCGGGGCACTCGGGCGTCGGGAAGTCCACGCTGGTCAATACCATTGCGCCGGGGCTGAACCTGCGCACGACTGAAGTGTCGACGTTTGCCAACAAGGGCGTTCACACGACGACATTTGCCGAAATGTTTGAACTATCGCCCGGCACCTTTCTGATCGATACACCGGGCATCAAGGAGTTGGGCTTGATCGACATCGAGAAAGAAGAACTCGGCCACTTTTTCCCCGAAATGCGCGACCTGCTGGGTCAGTGCCGGTTTCACAACTGCGTTCACGTCAACGAGCCGGGTTGCGCCGTGCAAGCCGCCGTGGAGGCGGGTGATATTGCGCCGAGCCGCTACCTCAGTTACCTGAGTATGCTCGATGGCAGCGACAACAGAAGGTGAGTGAAGAGTTAAAAGTGAAAAGATAGAAGAAGTTTCACTTTTAACTCTTCACTTTTAACTCTTCACTTTTACCTTTTCACTAAAAAAAATGAACTTCCTCTGGGGTATTGACCTGGGTGGCACCAAAATCGAGTGCGTCGTACTCAATGCCGACAATCTTCAGGACGTAAAACTCCGCCGCCGTCTACCCACCGAAGCCGAACAAGGCTACGAGCACATTCTTTCCCAAATCGTCAAACTGGTTGGGCAGGTGGCTGATGAATTGGGCGAGCGGCCCCGCGCCATTGGGTTTGCTACGCCGGGGGTACTCGACCCGAAAACGCAGACTATGAAAAACTGCAACACCGTCGTGATGAACGACCGACCGATGCAGCACGATCTGGAGGAGCGGTTGGGCGTACCCTGTCGGTTGGCCAATGATGCCAACTGCTTCGCACTGGCCGAAACCCTGGCCGGAGCCGTGCCGAAGGTAAAACCCGATGCCAAAGTCGTGTTTGGAGTCATCATGGGCACGGGCGTTGGCGGGGGCGTGGTGGTCAACGGCGAGGTTATTGGCGGGCGGCAGGGAATCGGCGGGGAGTGGGGGCATATATTTTTGCACCCAACCGAAGAGCGCTGTTACTGTGGTAAAAAAGGCTGTGTCGAGCAAAACATTTCTGGTCCGGCCTTGCAGCGATTTTACGAAGGTCGGAGCGGCGAGCGGCGGACAATGCCCGAAATTTTACAACGCCACAAAGACGGAACCGACCCGGCGGCCACCGAAACCATCGAGCGGCTGCTGACGCTGTTTGGGCGGGGACTTTCAACGGTGATCAACATCCTCGATCCCGATGTAATCGTACTCGGTGGGGGCGTGTCCAACGTCGATTTGTTGTACACGGAAGGCGTCGAGCGACTCAAGAAATACATCTTCAATCCCCGCCCCGACATCCTGGTCGTGCCCAACGTACTCGGCGACAGCGCAGGGGTATTTGGCGCCGCGCTGCTGGTGAAGTAGTGCAATTTAGGGCATAGGGCAGAGGGCATAGTTTTCAGAATAGGCTTGTATTTAACTATGCCCTATGCCCTAAATTGCACTAAATTTTCAAAAAAATCTTCCTCCGGTACAAGACGTAACACACTACCCAGCAGACCAATACGAAGCAAACGGCCCAGGCCAGTGCGCCGGGATAGTAGCCGAATACGGGTTGAAACAGGTGCCAGTAACTCCAACTGTACGCGGTGGTTTGGTACCCGTTGGCCTCCGTCACGGGAATGCTCCAGAGGGTAATCGCCAGCAATTCGGAGAGCGCGTAGGCGAGGATGGAATTGGCACCGAATACCACAAAAAAGGTTGTCCAGTTGCGGTAGTTTTTTACGTCGATCAGCCAGATGAGCACGGGCAGAATCAGCAGGTCGATGCCCACCGTGATGAGGACGAACGAACTCGTCCAGAGCTTTTTATTGATCGGGAAAACCATATTCCAGATCAGACTCGCCACGACCAGCCCAATCCCCCAGAACACCATTTGCACGATGAGTTTATCGCGGTTGTCGGTTTCCTGAATGGCCGTGCCCGTCAGGTAACCAAGTACCACCGTCACCACCGAAGGCAAGGTGCTAAGCAATCCCTCGGGGTCAAACGGTACGCCATCGCCGTGGTAGAGATGATCGGGACCCATCAGCCAGAGGTCGAGGCGGCGCACGGCGTTGGTGGTGAGTTCATAATCGCCGAAAGCCCAGAGAATCAGCCAGTAGAGTAGGAGCAGGGCCACCGACAGGCTGGGCAGGTACCGCCTGGGGAGCGTCAGAACCAGGAAAGCGGTGGCGGCGTAGCTAAGGGCGATTCGCTGCAAAACCCCCAGAATCCGGAGTTTGGCGAGGTCGAAGTGGGTGTAAGGAAACGTATGCACCAGATACCCAATCAGGAAAATTAACCCCGCCCGTTTCAGAATTTTAGTGCGCAACGCAGGCGACAATTGGTAGCCGTAGGCTTTAAACGAAAACCGCATGGCCACGCCGACAATAAACAAAAACGAGGGAAAAACCAGATCGGTGGGCGTGAATCCGTGCCAGCGGGCGTGGTGAAGCGGCGCGTAGGTGTAGTCGCCGTTGCCGGAGGTATTGACCAAAATCATCCCGGCGATGGTAAGACCCCGGAACACATCGAGTGAAAGATAACGGTATTTCATAGTGGGTTATGGCTCGCCCAAACCGGGCGGTGCAGAAATTGACCCCGGATTGCAGGGAATGCTCAAATGTAAAACCTTGCCGGAATTTGTCAATCTTTGCCGCATTGAACTTAAGCGACGCACCCACGATTATAGCCTCAAAACGCTAAATAACCCCGTTTCCGAACATGAAAACAATGCAAGTCGACCTCGTCCGGGTGGACGATGATTTTCACTTCCAGACCACCGGTGTGGCGGGCGTAAAATTGGATATTGATGGCTCCACCGACATTGGCGGCCACAATGCCGGTGCCCGGCCCATGGAAATGTTGCTGATGGGTCTCGGCGGCTG
>JAJAZB010000055.1 GCA_026785975.1 Cytophagaceae bacterium
CGTCTGACCAATCAGCGCAATGGTCAGACGGTACGTCGGACCCGAAATGCCGACCAAAAGGAGTCGTGTTTTTTAGGCCAGACACGCATTACTGGGAAATCCTAAACAGTCTCGAAACTATAAACCCGGTAGCCAAACGAGTTATTGCTTTTTAGAAGCGATCAAAACCCGTTGATTTACGTCGGTGGGTAGATCCGGATTGAGAGCCGTGCCGTCGGCGGTCCCGATTTTAAAGCCGTCAGAATACAGGCCGTAACCACTCCCGGCGGTTCGTAAATTCACTTCACCGAAGTCCTGCATAGCATCGGATTGGCCCTGCACCTGAAGCCGGTACACCAGCGTAATCATCATGTCGGCCTGCCGGGAAGCCGCCAACGTAGCCGACGCGACGGTTTGGGTGCCCTGGATGACGGGCAACCCGATTATTTCTTTTACGCCGCTTGAATCAAAGGTGAGCGAACTGATCTGGTACGTACCTGCTACCCGCGTTCCGGCATCTGGAACTTCTTCGTCGTTTTTCTGGCAGGCGGCCATGACCAAAGCGCCCAGCAGGGTTGTTAGTCGATTTTCCATATCGAATTGAATGAAGAAAAATAAATACTCGATAACCAATTGCCTGGTGGGGAAATAAAAAAACCTGCTTTTCTGAAAACTTCCTATGAAAGGCGATTTGTCAGAAAAACAGGTCTTAATTCGTGCTTGCTTACGATTAGCAGGCAAACGTCACGACAACCGTCTCGGTGCGGGTGGTTGCTCCACCCTTACGGTCAGCGCCCGTTGAGGTAATGGTGATGGTGAGCGTGTTGGGCTTGGCCGGATCAGTGGTGTACGAATACGTCCGCACCATCTTTACGCCCTCAGCGTTGGTGATCGTGGCCGATTTCACCAAAAACTGCGAGGGTGTGCCATACGTCATGCCGCCTAATCCTTCAACGCCCAGTCCGGGCGTATTGGCCTGGCCGGTGTACTCGTAAGTTATCGTATAGTTGCCGCCTTCGGGGAACCCAAAAGCGCCACCATGCCCGAAATGACCTTTTCCGTAATGACCGGCTTTGGCAAGGCTATCGGGATGGAGCGGGTGATGATGATGCAACGAATCAGCACCTGAATGCTTCGGTCTTCCGCCGTGACCCGGCCCGTGGCCTGGCCCGCGTCCGGGTATGCCCGCCGGGTTGGTCGTGACTGATTTGGTGGCAACATTGCCATTGACGATAACATACGTGACGACTGAAATCACCTCGTTGGTCGGGCTTGTGGTGGTTACCAACGTCAAAAATCCATTGGCGTCGTACCCGAAGGTACGCGTGTAGCCGTTCCGCCGCTGGGCTACGACCTGACCGCTGGCGTTGAGCGTGAGCGTGTCGGCGTGAATTTTAGTGGAGCCGTCTTTGGAGCGCGTCACCATCAGTTGAGTACCGTTCCGGGTAAAGGTCGTTTGACTGGTACGGTCGCCTTTGGGAGTCGTGGTGGTCTGGCTGAGAGTGCTCAGAAAGCCATTAGCCCCGTAGGTCAGCACTGATTTTGACGACAACGGTCGGTCGCTGGTGCTGGTGCGTTCAATCGTGGTTACTTTGCAGTTGGCCGTAATTCGGGCGCCACTGAGGTCGGCCTGGAGGGTAGGATCGACCGCGT
The DNA here is from genome assembly GCA_026785975.1 of Cytophagaceae bacterium. Lineage (GTDB taxonomy): Bacteria > Bacteroidota > Bacteroidia > Cytophagales > Spirosomataceae > JAJAZB01. Next base: position 1,633 of record JAJAZB010000055.1, read on the forward strand.
TTCGGTTGCCGCAGCTTCCGAGAAACAGTATACTTCCGAGGCCCAGCGCAGACACCAGGCAGCTATTTTTTGTCATGGTACAATGAAATTTGTTGTGTAAAAATTGAGTAACGGAGCCCTCGTTACAAGCAGAAATACAGCATCTGGCGGGGTAGGGTTGCCCGGAGTCGAAAATTTTCAGAAAAATAAATCGTTAATTTATTTCGGACGGACAGGCAACCTAACCCCGCTTTTTCCTGTATTTCTCACCAACTAAGCAGCACTGCATGACGGCTGAGGAATTGCAACGCACCATCAAAGGGTGCCGTAAAAACAACCTGCTCGATCAGCGGGCCTTGTACCAGGCATTCTACCGGTACGGCCTGTCGATTTGTGTGCGGTACTGCGAGAATTCCGAAACCGCCCGCGAAGTGCTGAACGATGCTTTTCTGAAGGTGTTCAGCCGCCTGAATACCTACGATGAGCGCTTTCCGTTCCAGCCCTGGTTTGCGCGGGTACTGACCAACACCGCCATCAACCATTACCGCCAGCACGTTCGTGATATCCGAATGCTGGACCTGGAATACGCCGAACCCGAGTCGGTGCCCGCCGAAATCTTATTGAATTACTCCGCCGAAGTCTTGTTGGGCTTTGTGCAACGGCTGCCCCCGATGTACCGATTGGTGTTCAACCTGCACGCCCTCGAAGGCTACGAACACCGGGAGATTGCCGAAATGCTGGGAATTGCGGAGGGCACTTCTAAATCAAACTTGTCGAAGGCCCGAATGAAACTCCAGAAGATGATCCTTGAAAGCGAACGTTCGCAAGACAGCTATGCAAGAAAACGAATTTGACGACTTGTTTTCCAAACAACTCAACCGGCTTCCCCCGCCCGATTTTTCGGAGCGGGACTGGCGGGAGGTGGAAAATCAGTTGGTGATCAAAAAGCTCCAGAAACGCCTGGCCCTGTTCGGGTGGGCGCTGCCCTTGCTGGGTGTGGCTTCGATGGCCGTCTCCGGGGGATTGTATTATCAGTTGCGCCAAACGCACCACGAACTCGAACGGCTCAAACTTGCCGCCGCAACGGCAAAAGTTAAAGCCCCGGCACCCGTCGACAAACTCCGCCGCCCGGTCGCGGAGGATACGCTCTACCAACGGATTGCGACACGGTTGGCTACGGCGGTGCCCGAGCGACAACGTGCCGCTCCGGAGTCGCCTCCGGGGATACTCCCGTTGCCTACCGCGCCAGATCCTGTTTTTTCTCACTCAATCCCTACCAAACCAAACCCATCTGATACGACCTCTACGCCTGAAGTCTTCGATTCGGTACTTCCTGAACTCCGCGCGCTTGCCCCGCAAAAACCGGTAGCTGCCCCGGTCGCGATGCCCTTACCAACGATTCAGCGGCCCATCGACGGGCTTGCATCCGTGCCAAAAACCGACGCAGGATTGACCCGAAATGCTCCTTCCCCGCTGATCCCGGCGGTAAATTCGGTGGCGGGTCCCGTTGACAAAAAGACGAACGGGGTCGAGGTTTCGCAACCCGATTTTGTCGAAAAGAAGGATTTATCACCGACTGATAAAACGGGGCAGCGGACGGTTTCGAACCGTCGAAAAGCCCGACGCAAAACCGGAGGAATTGATCTGCCAAAAAATACTCCAGAAACGACTTTGGCCGACCGAACGGGGCCATCCGGTTCAGTTTCAGAAATCGGGAAGAAAATGGCTGAACCGCAACGTGTTGCACCGAGTGCATTGCCCCCACGGGATTCAACCCGGACCGAAACCTCGGCGGCCATCCGGCAGGAGCCGCCGAAGGTCGTTGCTTCCCGCGATACGAGTAGTCAGGTGGCGAAAGTAACTCAGTCTGAAGTAACAGGCGAGTCCACTCAGGGAACGATTCGTAGGGCGGGTCAGGCCGCGCCGTTTTCTTTCAACAACATTCTTAAATTTACAAGTGTCGGCTTGCAGATTGGTTTACCGGCCAACGTTGGCTACGGCCTGGCCAGTCGTCGGGGGAGTGTAGTGGGCTTGCTGGCGGGCGTGCGGGTGGCTCGCCATTGGCAGGTTTTCCTGGATGTGTCGAGTCAGTCGATTTCCCCGGAGAAGGACGTAAAAAGACCGGTTCCGTCGATTCCCGTCGCGCGGCCCAAAGACCCCGATTTTGATTTGGAGCGGTTCCGGGTGAATAATTTGAAATTTACCAACCTGGGTACGGGAATCAACTTTGTCGTTACGGATCGTTTTGCGTTGCAACCCTACGCGGGCGTCGGGTGGAATCTTCAGCTACCCAGGCGGTACGACGTGGAGTACGAATTCAGGCATCGTCCGCACCGCCCGCCCGTTTTTCTGCCCAAGCCCGAAGAACGGATCGTGTACGCCCGCGACCGTTTCGAGTCGAAGGTGATTCACCAGGTTCGGCTACAGGCGGGTTTCCAACTGCCAATCCGGGATTTTCTGCTCATCAATCTGGAGGGCTTCTGGAACACCCAGGGACGTAAAACCCCCACCCTGAGCGATACGTCCGGCCTGCGGCTGGGGCTTTCCTATCGGTTTTAGGTTGGTTTGAGGGTTTGAGGTTTGAAAAGGTTGGAGGGCGGTCCGCCGCGCGGTTTGAAAGTTTGAAGGTTTTTACCCACCTTCAAACCTCAAACCCTTTCAAAGGCTACGCGCCCCGTCTCAAACCACGTTTGTGTCCGATTTCCAAATCTTCCTCCAACTCGGCTTTCAGCACATCACCGACCTCAAGGGCTACGACCATATCCTGTTCGTAGTGGTGCTCTGCGCCATTTACCGCCCCCGCGACTGGCGGCGGGTGCTGATCCTGGTCACGGCCTTCACGCTTGGTCACAGCATCACGCTGGCGCTGGCTACGTTGCGGCTGTTTAGCTACCGCACGGAGGTCATCGAGGCCCTGATTCCGGTCACGATTCTGGCCACGGCCATTACCAATTTTTTCGTGAAAGACCCCGAAGGACGGCTACGAAAACCAGCCTCCCCGCCCGCTCCCCGGCTGCGCTACGCAATGGCCCTGGGATTCGGGCTGATTCACGGGCTGGGGTTTTCCAACTACCTGCGCAGTTTGCTGGGCCGCGAAGCGAGCATTGTGGAGCCGCTTTTGGCCTTCAATATTGGGTTGGAACTGGGGCAGTTGGTTATCGTGGCGGTCGTGCTGTTGCTGACGTTTCTCGTCGTGGACGTGGGCAAGGCCAAAAAACGCGACTGGACCTTGATTCTGTCGGGGGCCGTGGCGGGGGTGGCAATTATTTTGATTAAAGATTCGGAGTTGGTGCAGGGCTGGCTGGGGTGAAGGCGCCCCGTCGGGCGGCCCGGCCAATGGGCTGGAGTGTCAAACCAGGTTGCCGGGCCGTCCGGCGGGTGGAACCAACAACGAGTTAGACTTCCCAAGCAGGTGACGCTACCAATACCGGCCCATGTCCCGCCATTCATCCCCACATTCTACCGGCAAGTCGTCGGGATGCTGCAAAAACCACCGGGTTTCCGTATTTTAGAGGCACTTTTTCACCAACCCTATTCTTTCTTTCTATGAATCGCATTCTCATTGGCGCTTGTCTGGCGGGTTTTACGTTGCTGGCCGGGTCAGTCAGCGCGCAACGGGGCAACATGACCGCCGAGTACAACGCCAACACCCGCTTCGAGCAAATGGGTACGGCACTGCCCACGCCCAACTCCACCCGTACCGCCTCGGGTGCCCCCGGCAAGGAGTACTGGCAGCAACGCGCCGACTACGACATCAAAGTCGAACTCGACGATGAGCAACGTAAAATCACGGGTACTGAAACGGTGACGTACTTTAACCAATCGCCCGACGTGTTGCCCTACATCTGGCTGCAACTCGACCAGAATTACTTCAAGGCTAATTCAATGGCAAGTCTGGCAAATGACAATAGCATCGGAGCTAATGGAATGACTGTCAACGGATTGATAAATATTAATTCGCCGGAACGAACCAACCTGGACCCTAACAAACAGTACGGCTACAACATCAAGGCGGTGAAAGACGCCAAAGGCGGCGCCCTGCGCTACACCATCAACAACACGATGATGCGCATCGACCTGCCCGCGCCCCTGCGGCCCGGCCAGAACGTCGTGTTTTCGGTGGCTTGGGATTACCTGATTACGGAATACTACGGGCGCAGTGGCTACGAACTTTTCGCCAAAGATGGCAACGCCAACTACTTCATCGCCCACTGGTTTCCGCGCCTGGCCGTTTACGACGACGTGAACGGCTGGCAACACAAGCAGTTCCTCGGGCAGGGCGAGTTCACGCTCATTTTTGGTAATTACAAAGTGGCCATCACCGTGCCCAACGACCACGTGCTGGGCGCTACGGGTGAACTGCAAAATCCGAAAGACGTACTCACCGCTACCCAGCAAAAGCGCTGGGAGCAGGCCAAAGCCAATTTCACCAAACCTGTTCTGATTGTAACCCCGGAAGAAGCCGAGAAAGCCGAAAGTGGCAAGCCCACCGGCAAGAAAACCTGGGTGTTCAAAGCCGACAATGTGCGGGATTTTGCCTTTGCGACCAGCCGCAAGTTTATCTGGGACGCCATGAACGTGGACATCGACGGCAAAAAGACGATGGCCGTGTCGTACTACTCCAAAGAAGGCAATCCGCTCTGGGGGCAGTACTCCACGCAGGTCGTCGCCCACACGCTCCGCAGCTACGGCGCGCGGACGATTGCCTACCCCTACCCCGTGGCCATTTCCTGCCACGCCACGGCGGGCGGCGGGATGGAGTACCCAATGATTTCGTTCAACGGCGGTCGGCCCGAAGCCGACGGCACGTACTCCGAAGGCACGAAAGCGGGCATGATCGGGGTGATTATTCATGAAGTGGGTCACAACTTTTTCCCGATGATCGTCAACTCCGACGAGCGCCAGTGGAGTTGGATGGACGAGGGCCTCAACACGTTCTGCCAGTACCTGGCCGAGCAGGAATGGGACCGCAACTTCCCTAGCCGCCGGGGTGAGCCGCAGTACATCGTGGACTACATGAAATCGGCCCCCAACACGCAGGTGCCCATCATGTCGTCGTCGGACAACGTGCTGCAATTCGGCCCCAACGCCTACGCCAAACCCGCCACGGGTTTGAATATGCTGCGCGAAACGATCATGGGCCGCGAACTTTTCGATTACGCCTTCAAGGAATACGCCCGCCGCTGGGCCTTTAAATCGCCGACACCCGCCGACTTTTTCCGCACGATGGAAGACGCCTCGGGCGTGGACCTCGACTGGTTTTGGAAGGGCTGGTTTTACACGACCGAAGCCGCCGACCAGGAACTGACCGACGTGCAGTGGCTGGCCATCGACCCGATGGACCCCGCCGTGACGAAGGCCACCGCCAAAGCCGAAGCCGATCGCCGCCGCCAGACGCTCTCGGTGCAACGCAACAAAGAAGACATCAAGCAGACGGTGGTGGAGAAAAACCCGGAGATGAACGATTTCTACAACGCCTACGACCGCTACGCCGTGACCGAGGCCGACAAGAAAAAGTACGCCGATTTCGTGGCGGGCCTCAGCGAGGAGGAAAAAAAGATGTTCCAGTCGGGCAAGAATTTTTACACGCTGAATCTGAAAAACAACGGCGGTCTGGTGATGCCCGTCATCGCCAAAGCCGACTACGAAGACGGTACCAGCGAGGTGTTTCGCTTCCCGGCAGAAATCTGGCGGTTCAACGACAAGGAAATTAAGAAAGTGATCCCGACCGACAAAAAAGTGACCCGCTGGACGCTCGATCCCTTCCTGGAAATCGCCGACATCAACGCCGACAATAACAGCTACCCGCGTCAATCCACCCAACCAACGCGCTTCCAGGTGTTCAAGCAACGCGCCAATCCCTACGCGCCGCAAGGGCCTAACCCGATGCAACAGCAGCGGCAAAGCCAGCCGGGTGCCGTGGGTGGAAGCCGGAATTAGAAAACACTCATTCGACCAGACGACAAACTTTTTTCTGTCCTCCGGGATTATTTTCAGCATCAACCCGTGCGGCGAGCTTCGCTTTTTGGATCGGTAGCCAGGGGCAAGGCGCGGCGCGGTAGCGATGTGGATATTCTGGTGTGGTTTGATGAGTCAGTATCACTGCTCCAGCACGCCCGGATGCAGTTAGCGCTTTCGACGTTACTCAAACGAAAAGTGGATTTGATATCGGAGGGCGGTCTGTCGCCGTTACTCAGACCGTTCATTGAAGAAGAAGCC
>JAJAZB010000056.1 GCA_026785975.1 Cytophagaceae bacterium
CCGTAATCCGAAACGCGCGGCTCTCGCGTTCACCCGACGATTTCCGGCTGACATTGCCCAGAATCGGCTCCCGTTTCACCAGCACTTTACGGTCGCGACCCAGGGAGAGGTGCAGCGAGTCATCCGGGTTTTGCGGATTCAGAAACGACTCCCCCACAAACGTACCCTCAAAATAAACGCTGGCCTTGCCCGGCAACAAGTTGTACCGCTCCCAACCCGACACATCGGCCAGCAGAAACGCGTCGGCATCGAGTTTGGGCACGGCCAGGTGGCGGTACGTTGCCGTGAGTTCAGCGCGTTGAATATCCACGACTTTGGGGTTATCGCCGGAAGGTATCGAGTACGGAATCGGAATTTCAAAACTAACCGAAAGGGCGTTTTCGACCGTGGTCGTGATGTCGGCCATCGAACTAACCATCGGTGCCGGAGCGGCCGTGGCTTCGGCGGCCTCGGCTGATTTCTGCCGTACATTCGACCGCATCGTTGGCATAGGGCGGGGCCGGTAAAAATCCACAAACTGCGGCGAAAGCTCGGGCGCCTGTCCGCCCACCGAGGGGTTGGCCGAGGAGAGCGTCAGGCGGATGTTTTCCCATTCCAGGCCGGTTTGCTGGTACACGCTGGCTTTGTAAAGCAGTTGAATCGGCCCGCGCACGTTGCTGGCGCGGAGGTCGTAGGTGGGTGACCAACCGGCGTTGAGCGCCACATAGCGCAGTTCGAGGTCGGCGGTGGTGCGGGTTTTAGCCGACAGACTCACGCGAAGTTCACCCGTCGGCCGGGTGCGGCGCTGGGCCAGTTCGGTGAGTTGCCCTTGAATTTTTGTGATGCGCTCTTTTACGCTGGCTTGCTGTTGGTCGTTGCGTTGCAGTTGGGCGTTGAGTTCGGTCATGCGGCGTCGGAAAAATTCTGACATCTGCTGAATTTTCTCGATCGTCGCGCCGCCCTGCGTACCGCCCACTTGCCGGTTGGCAATGAGCAAATCCTTTTCCTGCTGCACGACGTCCCGCGCCGAAACCAGGTTGGCCAGTTGCTCGCGGTACAATTTCAGGGAATCTTCCAAAAGTTGTACTGGTCGGGATTTGGGCGCGTTTTGCAGGAAATTCTGGTTGAACGTCACACCCAGAATCACCACGTCGCCTTTGCCCGAAAGTTGAATGCTCTGCGGGTCGAGTTGATCGGCGATGTTGTCGATGATGAGTTCGGTCGTGCCCGCTTCAAGCGTGGTTTTTAGCGTCGAGGTCAGTTGCGCCCGATTGGCAAAAACCGTGGCGTACGTTAGGCGGGCCGCAACACGGGGTGTTTGCGCGAAGAGTGGATTTAAAATCAGAAGCCAGGCGGCGGAGAAAAACAGTGCGGCGAGTCGATTCGATTTCATGGTGGAAAAATTGAATGATGATTCGGGGAATAAACGTAATTCCAACGGGCTACCGTCTTTCCGATGCTCTTTTTGTAGTTTTGCAGTGCCTTACGATTGAATCGTAGAGCACGTATTCATGACAAAATTTTCCCACCAAGTTCTTCAATCGTTCGTTCGGCGAGTTTTTGAGGCGATGGGTTGTTCCCCCGACGACGCCGCCCTGGCCGCCGACGTGCTGGTTAGCGCCGACTTGCGCGGTGTGGATTCGCACGGCGTGGCGCGTTTGCCCGGCTACGCCCGACTCCACGAACTCGGTCGGCTAAACGTCAAACCAACTCTGCGAATTCTGCACGAAACTCCTTCCACGGCGGTGCTCGACGGCGACGCGGGCCTGGGCCTGGTAGTGGCCCCCAAAGCCATGGAAATTGCCCTTGAAAAAGCCGCCAACGTCGGCTCAGGTTGGGTGGCGGTGCAGAATTCCAATCACTTCGGCATTGCCGGTTACCACGCCTTGCGGGCCGTGGAGCAAGGCTGCATTGGCTGGGTGATGACGCACGCCGGGCCGCTGGTGACGCCTACTTTCTCGAAAGAACGCTTGCTGGGCACCAACCCGATTTGTGTGGCGATTCCGGCGGGGGAGGAGCCGCCTTTCGTCGCGGACTTCGCCACCACGACGGCTGCTTACGGCAAGTTGGAAAATTTGCAACGTAAAAATATGCCCGCGCCCACCGGTTGGGTGCAGGACGCCAACGGCCAACCCAGCACCGACGCCAACGCCGTGAGCAAGGGCGGCTCGTTGCTACCCCTGGGCGGCGACCGCGAGCACGGCAGCCACAAAGGCTACGGACTCGGGGCGGTGGTTGATATTTTATCGGGCGTACTGTCGGGAGCCAACTACGGGCCGTGGGTGCCGCCCTTCGCGACGGCGGGTTTTATGCAGGCTGGCGAAGGAGTAGGGCGCGGCACGGGGCATTTTATCGGCGCGATGCGGGTCGATGCTTTCCGACCGGCGGATGAGTTTAAACGGCACATGGATACCTGGATTCGCCGCTTCCGGGCCGCCGAAGCGATTGAAGGCGAGACGGTGCGGGTGCCCGGCGACCCCGAACGCGAAACCGAAGCCCGGCTACGGGTGGAAGGCATTCCGCTACTGCCGCCGGTAATCGATGGGTTGAAAGCCGTGGGGGAGAAGTGGGGAGTAGCTTTTTGACTTACGATTTACGAGGTACGAATTACGATTTGATTAAGAACTTGTTTTCCGATTAAATTATAATTCGTACCTCGTAATTCGTACCTCGTAAATCAACTTATGTTTCAACGAAATAACTTTTGGAAAGTGCTCATCATCGGGGTATCCCTGATTATGGCCTCGTTTTAGTATTACGTCTGGCAAATTTTCAACACGCCCAATTTAAATATCGAGCGGAAGCAGGACTTCTACCTGCTCATTCCAACGGGGGCTACGTACCAACAAGTGCTGGATTCATTGACCAAAAACAACACCGTCAACGATAAAACGTCGTTTCAGTTTTTATCGAAACTGATGAAATACCCGGAATTGGTCAAGGTGGGTCGCTACCGGATCCGGCCCGACATGGCCAATTACGCAGCGCTGAAAATGCTCCGGTCGGGCGACCAGGTCCCTTTGCGCCTGACCTTCAACAACATTCGCGTCAAGAGTGATTTGGTGCATAAAGTGGGTACCCGGTTCGAGTTTGACTCGCTCAGTTTTGCCCGAATGCTCGACAGTGACTCGGTGTGCCGGTATTACGGCTTTACGCCGACGACGATCATGGCGATGTTTCTGCCCGACACGTACGAACTGTTTTGGAACACGACTCCCCAAAAACTGATGGGCCGGATGAAGTCGGAGTATGATAAATTTTGGAACCCCGAGCGACGGCGGCAAGCCAATTTGCTCAATTTGTCGCCCATCGAGGTATCCGTGTTGGCCTCGATTGTGGAAGCTGAAACGAAGAACCAGATCGAAAAACCCCGGGTAGCCGGGGTGTACCTGAATCGCCTGCGTAAGAATATGCCCCTCCAGGCCGATCCAACCGTGATTTACGCCCTGGGCGATTTTGGCATCCGGCGGGTGTTGAAGCGACAGATGTTTTTCGATTCGCCCTACAACACCTACGTTCATACGGGCCTGCCGCCCGGCCCCATCAACCTGCCCGATCCGCGCTCCATCGACGCCGTACTCAAGGCCGAGTCGCACAACTATTTGTATTTCTGCGCCAGTCCAGAGTTAAACGGTACGCATTTTTTCGCCAGTAATTACGAAGATCACCTCAGCAACGCCCGGTTGTACCAACAGGCGCTGGATCGGCTGGGGATAAAGAAATAGCTAATTTGAGAATGTGTTAATTTGAGAGTGTGCTAATTTGAGAATGTGTTAATGAAAAAAGGAATTCTCAAATTAGCACACTCTCAAATTTTCAAATTTATGTTCAACCACCAAACGACCTACCGCGTTCGCTACGCCGATACTGACCAGATGGGGTTTGTGTATTACGGCAATTACGCCCGGCTGTACGAAATCGGGCGGGTGGAGGCCCTGCGAACATTGGGATTTCAATACCGAGAACTGGAGGCCTCGGGCATTTGGATGCCGGTTTACGACCTGCACTGCCGGTTTGTCCAGGCCGCCCGCTACGATGATTTATTGACCATCCGCACCACGATCGCGCAACCGCCAACGGCCCGGATGCTTTTTGAATACGAGGTGAAAAACGAGATGGGTACGCTGCTGAATATGGGTCAGACCACCCTGATTTTTGTGCGGGCCATCAACCAGCGACCCATGCCCGCCCCCGCCGATTTAGTAGAAAAACTCAAGCCCTTTTTCGTGTGAAACCGCTTCAGACGCAACATTGGATCGTTATTTTGAAAAATTGGCTCCATCGCTGGCAGTTGGACGGGCCTGCGGTCACGATGTACCTGGTATTGCGAATTTTGTGGGATAAACTAATGCGGTTCGACATCGACCAGCGGGCTTCGGCGGTGGCCTTCAATTTTACGCTGGCGGTGTTTCCCACGCTCATCTTCCTTTTTACGCTGATCGCCTACGTACCCATCCGCAATTTTGACCTCCAGATTATGAATTTTCTGGAGGAAGTTATGCCCGGTGGTATTTTTAGGGATGCCGAACCCACCATTCGCGACATCGTTAGCCGCAAGCGGGGCGACGTACTTTCGTTGGGTTTTTTGCTGGCCGTTTACGCCTCGACCAGCGGCATGATGGCCCTCATGCGGGCGTTCAACATGACCGACCACACCACCGAGAAACGCAGTTTCCTGAAAGCCCGGCTCATTGGTGTTGCGCTCACGTTTGTTATGACGTCCATCCTGTTTTTTGCCATTGCGGTGCTGATTGTGGGCCGGATTCTGGTCGACACGTTTTTTTCCTACTCGCCCGATTTTACGTACTACACCATTCAGTGGTTGGGGTACGTGACGGTGTTCGTGGTGTTTTTTGTGGCCGTTTCCCTCATTTATCAGTGGGGACCGGCCCTGCCGCAACGCTGGCGTTTTGTCAATGTCGGGTCGGTGGTGGCGTCGATATTACTGATTTTGATTACTAACGCCTTTTCCTTTTACCTGTCCAATTTTGCTGCGTACAACCGCCTCTATGGCGCGGTGGGCACCCTGATTGCGTTGATGGTATGGCTCTACCTCGTGTCGTTGGTGCTGATTTTAGGGTTTGAAATCAATACCAGCCTCGAAGCCGCCGGGAGCAAATACCCCATCCGGACCCGCGCCACTCGCAAGCCGGACCATAAACCTGACCTCTGACAGGGCGGAAAAACTGATAAGAGGAATATGACCAGGCTCGGCACGAGAGATGCTGGACCAGAGAAGACGAAGGCGTAAACACAGGGGCAGGATTTCCGTAAAAAACGGCCGAACTGATGATTCTTAAAGTATAATTGAGTCGCTGTTTACTTTAATCGGTTGAGTCGAAACTGATTTCAGTAACTTCGGGTACGTTTTATTTGATACTTTTGCCCGTACTCCCTCAACCCAGACCACTACCTGACCACCGATGAACCGCCAATCTGAGAAACGCAGGTGCATCTTTAAAAAAATGGCGCTACTGCACACACTGCCGGTCCATTCCGGGCAGGCAGGAAATCTGACTGTATTTGAAAAACTATTACCTGGAGACGTAAAACGGGCATTTTACATTGAAAACGTCCCCCCCGACGCGCAACGGGCCAATCACGGCCACCGCGCCGCCCACCTGGCGCTACTCTGTCTGAAAGGGCAGTGCCAGGTGTACGTGAAAAACAAGCTAACTGAAACCACGTTTCAATTGGCACATCCCGCCGAATGCCTGGTGCTGGAGCCGGGCGATTGGCACACCCTCGAAGACTTCTCTTCGGATGCGCTGCTGATGGTGCTCAGCAACCGGTATTATGATCCAAATGATTATTTCGTGGAAAAACCGTGATTCCACACCTCGATCTACGGCTGGTCAACGCGCCTTATTCCGGCGAGCTTGAAGCCGCCGCCCGCCGGGTGCTGAGCAGCGGCTGGTTTGTATTGGGGGAAGAGGTAGCCGCATTTGAACAGGAATTTGCGGCTTACTGCGGCACTGCACACTGCCTGGGCGTAGGCAACGGCATGGATGCCCTCACACTGATTCTGAAAGCCTACGAATTTCCGGCGGAGAGTGAGGTCATCGTACCGGCTTTCGGGTACATCGCTACCGTGCTGGCCGTGGTCAACGCGGGCCTGGTGCCGGTACTCGTCGAACCCGACGAAACGACCTACAATCCCGATCCGGGGCGGGTAGCGGCGCGCATCAGTTCGCGCACCCGCGCCATCCTGACGGTACACTTGTACGGAAAATGCAGCGATACGACGGCACTGGGCGCACTCGCCCGTGCGCATGGTTTGAAACTGATTGAAGATGCGGCTCAAGCCCACGGGGCAGTTTTCGGAGAAAAAAAAGCGGGTAATCTGGCCGACGCAGCGGCCTGGAGTTTTTACCCGACCAAAAACCTGGGTGCCCTCGGCGACGGCGGGGCCATCACTACCAGCGACGACGCGTTGGCCGAACGCCTGCGGTACCTGCGAAACTACGGCTCTCTGCGAAAATACCACAACGATTTCGCGGGCGTCAATAGTCGTCTCGATGAGGTACAGGCCGCGTTTCTACGGGTGAAACTGCCCTACCTCGATACCGAAAACAAGCGACGTCGACACGTGGCGCACCGATTTTTAACCGAAATCATAAACCCCAATCTCACCCTACCGAACGCCGTTACTGCCGAGCGCGATGCGTGGCACTTGTTCGTAGTTCGGCACCCACAACGCGCTTTTTTTCAGGAATTTTTGCTGAAAAAAAGCATTCAAACTCAGATACACTATCCCGTTCCCTGCCACCGTCAGCCTGCTTTGCGTAGCTTGAACCTGGGCGAATTTCCGCTCACTGAGCGGCTACACGAGCAGGTGCTGAGTTTGCCGCTCAATCCCACGCTGACCGATGAGCAAATTGATTACCTGATCGAAACCGTAAATCGGGGTTGAGCTAACTTTGCCAAAGTTTCGGGCTTAGGACTTTCGCTCAAGGGGTTACTACGTGATTGGATTATTGGTTATTTGCGGTTTTTCCGATCAGGAGTCAATACACTCAGAGCCTACCGAAAATTAAGTATACCTCCGACCGGCAATACTCCCAACCCCCAGAATGGAATTCCATCAGGGGGATGGGAGTATTGCCGGATAGGCTCTTAATAACCAGTAACCCAATAACTTCGCCATGGAACTGACCGTCGTGATTCCCGTCTACAACAGCCAGGATACCATTGGCCCACTGGTGGAGCGGGTGACGGAGGTGCTGCGGATGGTGCAACACGAAATTATTCTGGTCAACGACGGCAGTCGCGACGGTTCTGAAGTCGTCTGCGAAACTTTAACCCGTCGGTTTGAGACGGTAAACCTGCTGAGTTTGCGGCGAAATTTTGGGGAATTCAACGCCGTCTTCTGCGGACTTCGCCACGCCAGTGGCCGCTTCGTGGTGATGATTGACGACGATTTTCAAAATCCACCCGAGGAAATTCTGAAGTTGTACCACGCCGCCGAAACCGGAGGCTACGACGTGGTGTATTCGGTGTATCCCCGCAAACGTCACAACTGGGTGCGTAACCTGGGAAGTTGGTTGGCCAACTACCTGGCGATCTGGCTGTTCGATAAACCTAAAAATCTCTATTTATCGAGTTTTAAACTCATTCGGCACGAGGTAGTCGGGGAAATTACGCAGTACCGGGGGCCGCAACCCTACCTCGATGCCCTGTTGCTCCGCGTCACCCAAAACATTGGTCAGGTCGAAGTTGCCCATCTGCCGCGTCAACGGGGAAAGTCGGGGTACACAACGGGTAAACTCATCTCCTTATTTCTGGCGGTGGCCCTCAACTATTCACCCCGACCGCTACGGCTCATTTCGGTAATCGGACTGATTCTGCTGGGACTAAGCCTGGCCGTTGGGATAATTGAGTTGCTGACGTCGGTGCTGACGCAACATTGGCCGGACGTCAGTCATTTGACCTGGATTCTGGATTTGTTTCGTACCGGACTGGAACTACTCGGCATTGGATTGCTGGGTGAGTACATCGGGCGGGCCTTCATTCTCCAGAGCGGTTTTCCGCAGTACGTCGTTAAAAAAGCCATTCTGAAACATGATCGGACGGAGCAATGAATACGAGCGGATGTTCCGCGTCGAGCGTGTTTTGTGGTGGTATCGCGCGCTGCACGACCGGGTACTCCGGGCGATGGGTCGGCACATCGGAGGGAAAAATCTCCGGGTACTCGATGCGGGCTGCGGCACCGGTGGCCTGTTGTCGCGCCTCCGGGATGCCGGACACCTGGATGTTCGTGGCTTCGATGCCTCGCCGGATGCGGTGGCGTTTGCCCGGCAGCGGGGTCTCGACGTCGACCAACACGATTTGTGCGACGTAGCCACCTTTCGGCCCGGTGAACAGTATGATACCATCGTGTGCAACGACGTGCTGCTGTACCTGACCGACGAGGAAATCCGGCAGACGCTGAAAAGTTTTCGTGAACGCCTGCGACCCGGCGGATTGCTCATCACCAACAATTGTGCGCTGGCTATTTTCTTTGGTGCCCACGACCTGAGCGTAGGCGGCTCCCGGCGCTTCACCCGGACCGAACTTTTGGCGATGGGCGCGGCGGCGGGCCTGCGCTGCCAGCAGGCAACCTACTGGAGTTTCGTGCTTTCGCCCTTGATCCTGGCGGTAAGAACCTGGCAGCGATTCCAACTTCGGCGCGGTTGGTTGAAGCCCGAGGCCGTCGTGTCGGATGTGGACTTGCCGCCCGCACTGTTCAACCGTCTTTTTTACTGGATCAATCGCCGCGAAGCCGAGTGGCTGACAGCGGCCCCGTTTGGCAGTTCCGTATTTCTTATTTTCACGCCGGATAGCCCTGCTTTCAACGAGCGAACGAATGCATAACCGGATAAATCGATCGGTAATCGGGCTGGGGCTGTGCATGGTCGGGATCCTGTCGACGGTAATCTGGGCCTTACCCCGTGGACTTGATTTAACGGACGAATCGTTTTATTTCATTCATATTTATTACCCAAACCGCTACGCCACGCTGTACGGTTTTGGGGTGATTTACCACCAGCTTTTTAGCGCGTTTACGTACGACGTGCTGGATTTACGTTACGCCAAACTGGGGCAAGGCATTGCCGAAGCGACGATTTTTGGGTTGACCTTTGTGCATTTTTTTTACAAACAGGCCGATTTCAAAAACAAAGCAATCATCTTTCTGGCGCTCTTTTGCGTGAATTTTGTCGGGTTCTCGTTGTTTTTGCCAACCGTTTCCTACAACGATCTGAACAACTTTCTCACGGCTTTGGCAACCGCCTGTTTGTTGCTGAGTTTTTCCTTTTTGGCAAAAGAAAACGCGGCTTCATCAAGAATTCCACCTTATTTCTGGCTCCTGGGTTCGGGCTTTTTTACCGGGTTCAATTTCTTCAACAAAGCCAGTGCTTCGTTAGCTCTGACTTTATTGATCTGGTTGGTCCTGGTCTATTTCTACGGGCGGGATGGACGGAAATTGTTCCGTTGCTGGGTCGTTTGGACGGGCGGTTACGGATTGGCCTTGATCGGGTACTTCTGGTTTTTCCAGCCATTTAGCGAGTGGTCCGCCTCGTATTCGGAAGGTCTGCGGGGTAAAGGTCAGCAGTTTAGTTTACTGGCTCTATTGGGCTGGTACGCTTATTTTCTGGCCAGGATTGGGCTGTTTTTGGCTGCCATCGTTGCGCCCTGGGTTCTGTTGTACGCCCGTTGGTTCCGTAAACTTCGCGCCCAATTATCCCCCCGATACCGGTCCCTTCTGACGGTCGGGAGTATGATTTGGAGTACAGGATTTATTCTCGGCAGTAAACTGATTTGGGGGGGCAAGGCGGCTTTTGGTAAGTTAAGCCTCGTTTATTTACTGATCATTTTGGCGCAACTAATCTGGCTGGATGCGCGGCTGCAAGCGCGTCAGACTGCCTGGAAAACGGCCTGGCAGCACCACCGCACCACTTGGATCTGGTTGCTTTTTTTCTTTTTGGTACCCTTTGCCTGTTGCATCGGCTCGGGTAATTCGCTCACCCGGCAGGCCGCGTTCCACGTGCTTTTCTGGGGAGCCAGTATTTTATTGCTCAATCAAATCCTCCGTGCCCAGGATCATCGGGCCGACCTGGTGCCCCTGGGCCTTGGGTTGCTGGTGACGTTTCAAATCCTGACGGGTACCAGGGACCCGTATTCGGCATCGGTACTGATTGAAAAACCAGTAACCCTGTTTGAACAAACCACGTTTCCAACGGACTTGTACGGTCTTGGTCGCATCCGCCTGGACCCGCAAAGTCGACAAGCCTACCAACAAATCAATCAGTTGGTGAATCAATACCGAAACCGGATTGCCAATCAGGCGATTTTTTACGATTTACCCGGATTGAATTTTATCACCCAAACCGTGTCACCGGGTACGGAGTGGTACTTTCATGGATACGATGAGTTTCTGTGTTATTCCCTTTCGCAGACGGGTTTTTCATCCCAAAAATTTCCTTTGATTGCCTATCTCGATAAGCGGCGTCCGTCCGAAACTGCGCAACGGTGTTTTCGGGAAAAGCAATGGCTGGTTACCGGCCAATATCACCGGGTCGCTTCGATTTACCTGGCCTCCCAACGGGATACTTTACACGTTTTTGTGCCGAAGTAAAAGCCTCCCGTTAGAGGCCGTACAGCCGGGAAAGTGAAACGTAAAACTGGAACGGTTCGGAGAAATATCGGGTCCGGCGGAACCGGAGGCCCGTGGCGGGTTTGGGAGACCGGGGCGCGGGCCCCGGCCCCCCCCCCGGCGCCAAAAAAAATTTAAA
>JAJAZB010000057.1 GCA_026785975.1 Cytophagaceae bacterium
GGTTTGGGTCTGCGAACCAGGCGTTGTTGGCGGCTGAGTCGTTGGGTTCTGGCCCTGCTGCGTTGCCGAGTTTTCGTACTGACCCGTACCTGGCCGATTGGCATTGGTGGCGTTGGTCGATGAATTGGGCGACGTGTTGGTGTTGGTCGTCGAGTTAGGCGTTGTCGTACTCGAGTTGTTCGGGTTGGTTTGTTGGGCCAGTACGTTCAGGCTCAACATGACGCCGAGTGCAGCGGCGCAAATGGTTACCTTTTTCATGATTGTTTTGATTTGTTGAACGTGTAATTAGTTGAGTAATGATATTCAGACGTTGCGTAATTCAGTTACAGCGTTTTATGACTTCTGAAAAGATTGTTCCTCACCTGGTCATTGGCCTCCCGGTTTACCGGAACCTGCTTTACTGCTACCCGCCCGTTCGCCCGTATTGGTGACGGGCACCCGGTTGGTCGGCGTGTCGGTCTTGCGGTTGGTCGTGTTGGCGGTGCGGTTGCCGCCGGTGTTGGCGGTGCGTTGCTTTTGGTAACGGTTGGTTTGGGCATTGCTCTCGTCGGTGCTCCGTTTATCCATTCCGCTATTTGGTTTGGTGCTGCCCGTCATGCGGTTGCCGTACTGCCGGGTATCGAGGCCAATGGACGAACCCGGCGGCGGATTCTTTGAACCGGGGCTTTGGGTGCCACTGTTCGGCGTGTTGCCCGGTTTGGGACGGGTCGGATTTACCCTCGGGGCCGACTGGCTCGTTGGACTGGTATCCGTACTCTTTTGGTCTTTGGGCGTTGCGTTGCCGGGTCTCTGAGCCATTGTCCCCGCGCTGATTAAGATTCCACCTAACAGCGCCAGACCGAGTTTACCGTTTATTCTTTTCATGTGATTTGTTGATTAGTGCCTCCTTGTGACGATGACGCAGGTGGTTTTACTGAGCACGCCGTCCGGTTCCACTGTTGTTTTTGTTGAGTTCACTGTTTTTGGGTAGACCTTTGTTGGCCCGGCTACGTTGGCTGGCCTGACCCGACGACCCCGGGTTGTCCGTTCCCTTCATGCTTCCCTGACTCATGGAGGTTCTGCTCGTTGAGCCGCTGTTGTTCGTCGTGTTGGTGTTGACCCGTCGGCCCGGCTGATTGGTCTGCCGCTTGATTTGGTTACCAATTGGTTTTTCATTGCCCGCCTGGGGCGAACCAGTGTTTGATCCCGACTGAGTTGGCTTGGTCTGCCGGGCGACTACTTCCTGATGAAGTATCAGGCCAAGTGCGATAATCAAACTGGTTAGTTTTTGCATCGTTTAAAAAATCAATCTCCGCTTAACCCTTTGAAAAGCCTATGCCTTTCTAATCACAGGGCCTAAAAACCAGTTATGCGAGTAAAACTGGGGCAATTCTACCGTCAATCGCGGGGAGAAAACTACGCATTCGCTTAATTGAGTGTGGTCGTTGTCGGCCGATGTGGAAAAGAAACAACAATTAGTTATTTCTTCACGGAGTCTGGGAAAATTTTACCCAGACTGTGCGCTTCTTAAAGTGCCTCCACGCCCCAAAAGGGCGGTTTTAAGGAGTCGGCACGAATTTCGTTAGTTCAGCATCAGGTTGCCTGCCTCTACCGCCCGGAAACTCCCGTCGATCGTTCGTTCATCAAGCGCTTTGCCTTCTAATCGGGCTGGGAAATCGCTTGTTCTTCAGTAATCCTAAAACGTTTAAACACTATGCGCGAGGACTCCATTTACCCTGGATTGGGGCCACCCGGAGGGCCACTCGAAGGGTCGCCCGCTATAACTTTCAACTTTACCACCGATTCACTACTGACCGAACGTCGCCGTGCGTCGCATTCGGTTTCATCCGTACCCACCGAATTAACCCCCGACCTGCTGTGCTTTTCGCATTTGCGCTGGGATTTTGTGTTTCAACGCCCGCAACATTTGCTCACGCGGGCCAATCGCCACAGCCGGGTCTTTTTCATCGAAGAGCCGATTTTTGTTCCCAAATCTGAAATTCCGCGCATGGAAATACGCCGGGTGGGCGAACGCCTCTACGTGGCCACGCCGCGCCTGCACGAGGGATTATCGCCCGAGGACCTCGTTGACTGGCAACGTGATTTAGTCGATTTATTGATCGATGAACGCTGTGTGCAACGCTTCACAGCCTGGTACTACACGCCAATGGCGCTGGCTTTTAGCGATCACCTCCAACCGCAGTTGACCGTTTACGACTGCATGGACGAGTTGTCGGCCTTTCGGGGAGCGCCCACGATGTTGCTCGACTGGGAGCGCCGCCTCTACGAGCGTACCGATCTGGTTTTTACGGGTGGGCAGAGTCTTTTTGAAGCCAAACAAGGGCGTCATCCCCGGGTGTACGCGTTTCCGAGCAGTATCGATAAGTCTCATTTTGGTAAAGCTCGCCAACCCATCAGCGAACCCGAAGATCAGCAGTGCATCGAAGGAATCAAACTGGGCTTTTTCGGGGTCATCGATGAGCGTTTCGATATTGATCTCCTGGCTAGCCTAGCCACCAGGCGTCCCGAATGGCAGTTTTTATTGCTGGGACCCGTCGTGAAGATTGCGCCGGAGTCGCTGCCCCAAAACGCCAACATTCACTACCTCGGGATGAAAAGCTACGACGAATTGCCCAATTATATAGGGCACTGGCACACGGCGCTGTTGCCCTTTGCCCTCAACGAATCCACCCGGTTTATCAGTCCGACCAAAACGCCCGAGTACCTGGCGGCGGGCCGTCCGGTGGTGTCGACGCCCATCCGGGACGTGGTGCGGCCTTACGGCGAAGAAGGTTTGGTGCAAATTGCCGCCACGGTCGATGATTTTGAACGAGCCATCGAAAAGGCCATCGCCAACCGGCTTTGCGCCACTTGGCTGGCCGACGTGGATAATTTTCTTTCCACCAATTCCTGGGATCTGACCTGGGAACGGATGCAACGCCTCATGGCCGAACAGTTGGTTCGCCAAGCGCGAATGGCAGCTTCAATTGGGAACTGAAAAACAACCTACGGAGCAGGAACTGAAAGACAATCTTTTGGTTCCTGCTCGTTTCGTGGAATCTTCGATTTCGTAATTCCTGCTTGAAAAGATCGTTTACCCGAATCATTTACGCATTCTTCCAGGGTGAAATTCTCAGTTAGTCCCCAAACACCAATTGAATGGATGGCCCGGTTGCTCAACCTGGCCCCGCTCCCGGTAGTCCACACCCAACTGTACGCGTTGCTGGCCCGGGCGTTGTACGATGCGATGGCGCTGGGGGTGTTTGAAGCCTTCGGCAAACACAGCCTGACGACGACCGAAATTGCCGAAAAAAGCAACTTAAACGAACGAGCTTTGACGCCCTTGCTCCGGGTTTTAGTGGCAGCAGGATATCTGAAATTTCGTCAGGATCGGTTTCGTCTCACCCGACTCTCGCGCAAATGGTTGTTGATCGACAGTCCCGATTCCGTGCGCGACCACCTGCTGTTCATGCGCGAAATGTGGCATTGGCACGACCACGTACCCCATTACCTGCGCACGGGCGAAGGGCTAAACATTCACGATACGCTAACCGCCCCTGAATCAGCCCTGTACCGGCGAGGCATGGCCAGCACCGCGCGGTTTGGCGTGGCTGAAATTGGCCGTAAAACGCCGCTCCCGCCCCACCCGACGGCGATGCTGGACATTGGCGGGTCGCACGGGCAGTACGCCGATTGGTTTTGCCAGCAACACCCAACCCTTGAAGCCGAAGTACTGGATTTGCCCGAGGTACTCGAAGGCGTAGGGCCACCAACGCACGAACGGCTACGCTTTGTGGCCGGCGACGCGCTCACGTATTCCTTTTCTGAAAACCGGTACGATCTGATTTTTATGAGTCAGGTCAGTCATCATTTCACGGCGTCGCAAAACGAACAACTGGTCAAACGCGTAGCGAAAGCACTCAAACCGGGTGGGTATTTTGTGATCGTGGACCTATTGCGGGAAGAAGCCAACGATGCCCCGGACATTTGCCGGAGTTTGGTCAGCCTGTTTTTTGGCCTGACCAGCGCCGCCGGTTTGTGGAGCGGCACCGAACTCCAGGGCTGGCAACGGGCCGCCGGGCTACAGCCCCAAACTCCGAAGCCACTGCTGTCGGTACCCGGTAGTGCGCTACTGGCGGCGCAGAAATCAGTGATCTTTTCAGTGATCAGTGACCAATGATTACTTCGCTATCTTGGTGGTCCAAATTTAAACTGATCCCCAATCACTGATCACTGATCACTGATTGGGGAATGGTTTTAGCTATTATCCTTCAGCTCCGCTCCTGCTTCGCACTGGTTTTTTAGCGAGCAGTTCACTCATTTTCCGGAAAACTTACTGGAACCGGGGTGATTCATGACCCATTGCCGTATCCTGGACTGTTATGCAGACTTTAGAACCTGATTTCCTGGAAAAATTTAGCCCGAACCGAGTGGCTTTTGTGGGAAACTATTTACCCAGGCACTGTGGAATTGCGACCTTCACCTATGATGTTTTCACGTCTTTTGCTAAGGAATTTCCGCAGGTGGACAGTTTCGTCGTGTCGGTCAATGACCTGCCTGAAGGCTACGATTATCCCGACGAAGTCCGTTTTGATTTTGGTCAGGAAAACCTCGCCGACTACGAACGGGCCGCGCGTTTTTTGAATAATAAAAACGTTGAACTCGTCTGCCTGCAACACGAGTACGGCATTTACGGGGGCCGGGCGGGGAGTTACATTCTACGTCTGCTCGAAACCCTGACCATGCCCGTTGTGACGACGCTACACACGGTACTCCGCAACCCTAACCCCGACCAGTACAACACCTTGCGGCAAATCGCCCGGTTATCGGCGCGGTTGGTGGTGATGTCGGAGCGGGGCCGGACGTTTTTGCGGGAGATTTACGGCGTACCCGATCAAAAGATCACCGTCATTGCGCACGGCATCCCGGATATGCCTTTCGTTGATCCTCATTTTTACAAAGACCAATTCGACGTGGCGGGTCGCTCGGTGCTGCTGACTTTTGGGCTACTTTCACCCAACAAAGGCATCGAAAACGTCATTCGGGCCTTGCCCGAGGTGGTCGACAAACACCCCGAACTGGTGTATTTGGTGGTGGGTGCTACCCATCCCAATCTGCTGCGTGAACGCGGCGAAGCGTACCGCGAGAGCCTCATCCGCCTGGCCGACGAACTGGGGGTGAGCGATCACATCCGGTTTCACAATAAATTCGTGGACGCCGATGAACTGATGGCCTACATCGGTGCCGCCGACGTGTACATCACGCCCTACCTCAATCCGGCGCAGATTACGTCGGGTACGCTGGCGTACTGCTTCGGCAGCGGCAAGGCCGTGATTTCGACCCCCTACTGGCACGCCGAAGAACTCCTGGCCGATGGCAACGGCCTACTCGTACCCTTCGGTGATTCGGACGCGATTGCCGGGGCACTCAACACCTTGCTCGACAACGAACCCCTGCGCCACGCCATGCGCAAACGGGCTTATCTGCTGGGCCGGGCCATGACCTGGAAGCGGGTTATCGCCCGGTACCAAAAGACCTTTGCCGATGCCCGGCAGGAACGTTTGCTCAACAGCCTGCAACAGGCTTTGCAGCGCAAGCCGGATCGGGCGGAAAGCATACCTGTTTTTCCGACCCTTAAACTGGCCCATCTTTTCCGGCTGACGGATTACACCGGGTTGGCGCAGCACGCCCGCTACACGCTGCCTCACTACGAAGAAGGTTACTGCACCGACGACAACGCCCGTGGACTCATCCTGTCGTTGTGGCTGGAAGAAACTGATTTAGTGCTGGACGCCCGCCTGGGCTGGCTGACCGATACCTTCGCGACGTTTCTCAACTACGCCTACTCACCCACGAGCCGACGATTCCGCAATTTCATGGCCTACACCGGTGCCTGGCTCGAAGAAGCAGGCTCCGACGACAGCCACGGACGGGCGCTCTGGGCGCTGGGTTCGCTGGTTAGCCGTACCTCGCGCAATGATTTACGGCAATGGGCCTCCGAACTGTTTGAACACAGTTTGCCCGAAATCCTGGGTATGACTTCGCCCCGCGCCTGGGCGTTTGCGCTCCTGGGCATCAGCGAATACCTCACGCGCTTTGGCGGTGATCGCAAAGTGCGGCGCATTCAAACAGAGCTAACGGGCAAACTAATCACGCTGTACCAGGCCCACGCCACGCCCGAATGGGACTGGTTCGAGCCGATTCTGACCTACGACAATGCCCGGCTTTGCCAGGCTTTGCTGCTGAGCAACAACCCCGAAGCCGAGCGAATTGGCCTGCGTACCTTCGGCTGGCTTCAGGGGGTGCAATCCGCCCCCGGCGGCCACTTTCGCCCCATTGGCAACGACGGATTTTACGAAATGAACGGGCAGCGGGCGATGTTTGACCAACAGCCCGTCGAGGCCGCCGCCGGGGTTGCGGCGAGTATCGCGGCGTGGCAGGTAACCGGCGAGGTAACCTGGCTGCACGAAGCCCGCCGGGCGTTCGATTGGTTTTTGGGCAGAAATGACCTGGGCCTGTCGCTGTACGATGCTCACTCGGGGGGCTGTTTCGATGGGTTGCAACTCGACCGGGTCAATCAGAATCAAGGTGCTGAATCGTTGCTGGCTTGGCTGATGGCCTACGTGGAGTTGAAAACGGCCCTGGAGTCGGCAGGTACACTGCCCGCCCTGAGCGACCAAAATCATGAAAAAACGGCCGACCCCCAATTAACTTTAGGTACGCAGCGGGTATAATTTACGACCTTTGTTGTCGTTAAAAACCCACTATGTCACTGCCTACCACCGAAATCAACGAAGTATCTGTTTTATCCATCGTGAGAGCCAAACGCACCGGAATTGTTCTTTGTCCCGATCCCAAACGGGTATTGTTCCGGCCCTTCGTGCCCGGCGACAACACGCGGGTGATGAAAATCCTCGCCCGGATCATGGCCCTTTCGGAGGCCGACGCCCAGGCCCAACTCGACGAAGTGTTCGCCGAATTTGGCAGTCGCCACGTTGAAGTCGATGAGTTTTTCATCAAACGTTACCAGGACGTCCGGCGGCAGTTACTCACCGATACGCCCCTCAGCGAGGAGCGTAAACTGCTCATCGGGGCGTATTTCACCCATGAATATTCGCTGGAAGCCTCGGCGCTTTTCAACCCGTCGATGGTCTGGCACCCCGACCAATCGGGCCTCGCCGAAGGCCAGCGGCGCTTTATCCTGAGCCTGCGGGCCACGGGCGAAGGGCATATTTCGTCCATCACGTTTCGGTCGGGCACCATTGATGCGCAGAACGCCATCCACATTGATCCGGTGTCGCGCTTCGTTACTCCGCCCGACGCTTACCCCAACACAACCTACGAGAAATGGCTCATTGAACTAAAAATGAGCGAGTTGAACATGCTCAACGAAGCCGCTGGCCGGATGCTGGGTGAATTACCCGATTTTTTCACGTTACCCGAACTCGAAGCCCGTGTACGCTTAGTGCAGCAGCAGTGGCATACGCCCGGTGCCAACGCTGCCGGGCAGGCGATGCTCGATCTGGCCCGCTCGAACTACGAACTCACCTACGAACCGACCAACCGGCTTTCGGAGCGCATCATTTTTCCCTTCACGCCCAACGAAACCAACGGGATCGAGGATGCTCGTTTTGTGAAATTCACCGACGACGACGCGACCACCTACTACGCCACCTACACGGCTTACAACGGGCGGGTGATTTTGCCGCAGTTGCTCGAAACCAGCGATTTCCTGCATTTCACCGTTAAAACCCTGAACGGGGCCGAGGTACAAAACAAAGGCATGGCCCTGTTTCCGCGTAAAATCGGAGGGCGTTATGCCATGCTGTCGCGGCAGGACAACGAGAACATTTTCCTGATGTTTTCGGATAACATCCACTTCTGGCAGACGAAGGAAGTGATTCTAAAACCCGCCTACTCCTGGGAGATGATTCAGTTGGGCAACTGCGGTTCCCCCATCGAAACGGAGGCGGGCTGGCTGGTGCTTAGCCACGGCGTGGGACCAATGCGTAAATATTCCATTGGGGCTTTCCTGCTCGATCTCCACAACCCCACCAAAGTCATCGGGCGGCTGCGCGAGCCGTTGCTGAGTCCCAATGAAAATGAGCGCGAGGGCTACGTACCCAACGTGGTGTACAGTTGCGGCGGGGTCATCAACGATTCCCAACTCATCATTCCCTACGCCATGTCCGACAGTTCAAGCAGTTTTGCCACCATTGGCCTGGAGGAATTGCTGTCGGCACTAACCGGCCCGGAAGGACAGGTTTAGGGTGGGCATAATTCAACTCTGCCCTACGCCTCTGGGGGTACCTACGTCACCTGAATCGGTCGAATCATCGTTTAGCGCCTCATCGTCCAAAGTTTTCTCGTCAATATCTTCGTCGTCGATGGCGTCCGGGTCGGCGGCGTCGATCCCTTCAATGCGTTCGATTTCCTCGTCTTCATCGGGACTCGTAACGATCTGGGCGTCATCGTCCATGCCTTCCGGGTCAAGAGCGTCCTCGTCGTCTGCACCCATGCGCAGCGAACCAACGGGTTCCTGCGGAATACCGGAGTGGTTGGATGATCCGGTCGGAAAGGTACTTTCGCCGGGTTTCAGTGCCGGGCTGGCATTGATGTTGGTGACGGGTTCGTACGATTCATTGGGGGGGGTATTCGAGTCGGGTTCGATGGAGTTGGTCGGCCCGGAAGCCGATAAAGGTTCCATTCTGAAAAAGTCGAATTCGCGGGAATAATCACCGCCGAGGTACGTGGGGTTTTTCATAGCTGTTGTGAAGTATAGTCGATTTAAACAGGCTCAAAAAACGTGTGCCAACCCACCGGGAACGTCTTTTTGAGAACTCGTGTAGGAAAAGCCCCGGTTTTATGAAATTGTCCATCATTACGCCTACTCACAATCGACTCCATTTTTTAAAAGAAGCCATCGCCAGTGTTCAGCGCAACACCACGCAGCCGCTCGACCTGACTTTGGAACACGTCGTACACGATTGCGGCTCGACGGATGGCACCCGGTCCTGGCTCGAAACCGAAGCGAAGGGACTAATTCCCGTTTTTTCGGAGAAAAAAATCCCGCCGGGCCGGGCGCGCAACGTCGCCGTTGAGCAGGTAAGGCGCGGGGATACCGACGACGAATTTCTCCTCCCTCTCGACGACGACGACCTGTTGCTTCAGCGCACGGCGCATCATTTTGTGTACGCCCTTACCCAAGAGGCCACACCCGCGCAGTGGGCCGTGAGCGATTTCCTGCGGATGGACGAAACGGGGCGCTACCTGCCCGGCGAAGATTACTACGGCTGGCGCTTCGATTCGGTGCCGGCTATGTTGCAGGCTATTTTCTCGGCCAGTCACTTTATTCAGGGCAACGTGTGCTACCGTCGGTCGTTGTTCGACCGGGTGGGCGGGTACGATCCGGCACTGACGATGGCCGAAGACCTCGATCTGTACGTGCGCTTCCTGCTCGACGGGCAGTTGCCCCGTTACGTGCCCATCATCAGCCACTTGCACCGAATGCACCGCAGCAACACGTCGAAGGGCGTCGACAAAGACAAATACAACGAAGACATGGCCCGATCGTACCAGAAATACAGCCCTCAACTCCGCCGGATGGGCATCGACCTGCGGCTGATTCCCTGAAGCAGACACGACTTTTTTCAACAATCCGTAGACTACACCGGGCCGGGATTCCTCATGGGTAGAATGATGGCTTGGTGACTGGCACAGCTTTGGTACGAGCATTGGCTCGGGCGTGTCGTTCGCCTCCACAAAATTTAGTTTTTCGTTCACCAATAATTTAATGCGTCATGGCAAACAATCCATTGCAGAATGAAGAAAACATGGCCCGGCCAGGAATGGCCCGGCCAGGAATGGCCCGGCCAGGAATGGCCCGGCCAGGAATGGCCCGGCCAGGAATGGCGGGCGAACAACCCGTGGGTCAGGGTCAGGAGCAGAATTTTGACCCCAATCAGCGCCAGGGTGCCAACCTGGGTGCCAGCCCCGGCCAGGCTGAGCAGGTACAATCGGGCGAAAACTCGGGCCAGATGGGCAGCGGGTCGGAGTATTCCGGTGGCAATCAGCAACAAATGGGCAATCCGGGGGTGGGTACGGGCCAGTACGCCCGCGATACCGACGAAGACATGAACGCTTCGAGCCTGGGCAAGGACGACGAAGACGACATGAAGGATGAGGATAACGTAGACGACGCGGATCGTGACATGGATGACACCACGGGGTCGAACGGGGGTGCGGGTAGTCGTTAGAAGAAATCATTGAAAAAAGCCCCCCGAGTACTCGGGGGGCTTTTTTCAATGATTTTCGGCTTAAACACTTCTTCGATTTCCCCCAGACTTCGATTAGGAAAACCGGTTCGGAGCAAGTTGGGACACGGCGACTCCCCTCACGGATTTTCCGGGCATACTATTTTTAGGATTCAGTGGTGTACAACTTTATAAATCCGTTTTACACATGGCCAATATCGATCACGACAAAGACAAGCACCAGATAAAGCAGGGACCCCTGGGCAAAGACCTCAATAAATACCACGCCGAGGAACCCGTTGAGGGCACCGAAAAACCCCTGGAGCAAAAGAACCCGGCGGAAGGATACAGCACCAATCCCGCCCAGGGCCACACCGACGTTAGCCTACCCCTGGCCGACGAAGACCGCGACCGGCACCAGGATCCGCAGAAAGAAGCCAGCGAACTTCAGGAGAGTTTTGAACTGCACGAAGAAACGAGCAAAAAAGAAGCCGAATGACAAAGCCTGATTTTGGGCTAATCTTCCCTCGATACCAACAAAAATCCCCCGGCGCAAAGCACCGGGGGATTTTGAGCTTATCAATCCCTCTCATCATACAAGATCATCAGGACGCGAGGTCCGTCGATCAGGCTCTTTATCCCGCCTTTCGGTAACGCCGACCAATGCGGCGGTTTGACGGTGTATTTTCGATTTCTTCGGTCAAATGCTGGTTTTCAGTAATGGCTCTCAATACCCCAAGTTGATCGGAGGCTTCGCGGGCCCGGGCTTCACGGTGGCATTGCTCCAGATAATGACTCTTTTCTTCCAAATAAGCACTAAATACCTGAAATATTAGGGCCGCCAACGGTAACCCGGCGGGTGCTTGCCCTTTGAGTTTAGCCCGCTTAAAAGCCAGCATTATGTCTTTCACACTCTCGGCTGGGTATTGCTCAGCGAGCAACGCCGCCACCTCAAGTACATCGAGTGGGGTGGCCGTCACGTGACCCGCCGTGGCACTCGATACCACAAAACAAAGCAACTTTTGCGTCAATTCCTGCCCCAGAGCCAGTTGCAAATTCATCAGCTTGGGGGCTTTCAGTGCCTGCTCCATCGTCAACTCCGACTGAAGTCGAAGGTACATCCGGCGGAGCGGGATGCTTTTGCCAGCCACGGCCACCTGTTCCATACGAAGGTTTTCGAGGTGGCTGATGAGCCGTCGTTCGGGCGAAAGCCTTAACTCTGGTTTCATACTGGTTTCGCTACGGACTAACAGCTGGTTGTAAATAGTTATGGAATATTCGGCCCGTTTTTATTTAAAATTATTAAAGTACTGCTTGGCTATATGCTATTAGTTTTTTCTATATTTGGCCACTATCCCAGGGTTTTCAGCTATTTAATCAATATTTGTTGAATAACGTTCCCAATAATTAAACTATTGTTCACATGGATATTTACGAGCGCTTAGATTTTCTGCTCAAGACAAAGCAAATGACTGCTTACCGCCTGAGCAAAGAACTGGGCTATGCCAAATCCGGCACGTTTTACGCCATCATGAGCAAAAAAGTAAAACCCAGTTACGATACACTAACCGCCATTCTAACCCGCTACGACGACATCAACGGGGATTGGCTCTTGCGCGGGACGGGTGAAGCATTTAAAACCGCCCACACCCGACCAGGAACCACCACCACGACCCTACCCATCAACGTTACGGAGAACTTAAAAGAAACCACCGCCGCAACGGCTCAACTTAGTCTACTGACTGAACGGGTGGTTGCGCTTGGGCAGCAACTCCAGGATCGCGAGGAGATTATCCAACTGCTTAAACAACAAATCCTGCTGATGCGGGAGTTGATGCAACGGCAAACGGTGAGTTTACAGTAGATCGTTAACGAATATAATCAGTAACGACCACAAAGTGTTTAAAACGGATAGACCTGCGGCAGTTCGTCGGCCACCAAAGGCTCGGTACTCAGGCGTTGCAGCGCATCCAGATTCTCCTCGGTAGGTACGCTAATTCGCCCGTTTGCTGTTAAGATAACCGTCGTATCCAGCTCTATTTCAACGAGTTCTATCGCCAGGGGATTAATTAAAAATACCCCACGGCTCCCCTTGAGTCGTATCATAATTTACCTCCTGCCACTTTTTCAGCAGCGTTTTATATTTTTTGCGACCATACTCCACGAAGCCCGGTTCGGCGGTAGCATCGAAGAGATACAGGCCGTAGGGTTGCGCTTTCTGAATACCTACGAACAAAAATTTTGCGGGTGTACAGCCCGGCTCACGGCACAAGCTGTCGAGGTAAAATGCCGCCTGCCGATCGTAATCGTACTCCCGGCAACGCGCCACAAAGTCTTTGTAATTGCGGGCACTGGTGGTTTTCAGATCCAGTACCGTGGCATTTTTATACACCAAATCGAGCTTGGCTTTGCAGGCCAAACCCGTGTCGGGATCCGTAAAAAGTCGTACCGTTTCTTTCTCCGAAAACCGCGTGTACCAATTGCAGAGCGGATGCGCCTGGACTCGTCGGGCCAGCGCATCCACGTGCTCCGGGCTGACGTGCCCCGGCAGCGGCGTGGCTTTGTGGGGTTCGAGCAGCCGCTCGTGCAGCGCCGACCCCAGCGAGTAGACCT
The DNA here is from genome assembly GCA_026785975.1 of Cytophagaceae bacterium. GTDB lineage: Bacteria > Bacteroidota > Bacteroidia > Cytophagales > Spirosomataceae > JAJAZB01. Next base: position 12,846 of record JAJAZB010000057.1, read on the forward strand.
TCTTGCGCTCCGGCTCCCGAATACCAAACAGCCAGTTACGAAACAGCGTCAGGCGGGAGTTGGAAATGCGCGGAATGGCCCAGTAGTCCAGGTCGGAAACGGTAACGAATGGCTTGATAATCATCGGGTTTGGTACGCTTCAAACAACTCCAACCCCCGGCGGGTTGCCTTGGCGAAGTCGCTGAATTTCATCTTACTTTCACGAAAAACCTGCATACCCACCGGCGTTACTTTTCCGTGACGCGCCACGTCGGCGGTGATGAATTGGGCGGCA
>JAJAZB010000058.1 GCA_026785975.1 Cytophagaceae bacterium
ACGCCACGCTGCAAGCAGGTATTACATTCAAATTCTGATTTGAAAAGTTTTCCTCAAAAAGCGGCCCCGAGTACTCGGGACCGCTTTTTGCTTTTTATCCGGGCCAAACGTTTGGAGTTTTTCTCGTTCAAGGAGTACGTTTAAAGAGAAGCTGTTTAAACTTTCAACGTCTGGTTGATTTTTCGTAAGAAAATGACTGAGAATGCGATAAAATGCAAACTCATCCAGTTTTTCACAAAAACTTCAAAGCGAACCAAGAGTGCTTTAGAGCCGTCGATCCAAACATTGGCGTGTTCGATGACCGACCGATCCTGGTAGAGTTGAGTGTTAAAAATTTGGGTATCAGACCGTCGTTTTGCCCGGAAGAAACCAGTGCAAACCAGCCTTTGCGTTCGCGGAGGTGGGCCACGAAGGGCATTGCCTTCGGGCCGGGGGCCGGCTTGTTCGGCGTTTTCGTGCTGGAGTTGATGCCCGACGAACCGGCCACTCGCGTAGCTGAACCTGAGCAAATGCCCGTCCCGTCGGCCAACCCTGCTTCCCTCACGCCCGGCGCAGAGACCCACTACCAGGAACTTATCAGCGCACTGAAAGAAAGCAACCGCGTCAATGATGCCCTTCTCCCACCTGCGGGAGCGCATTCAGTGCCTTGAAGCCAAATTAAAAAAGCCCGGCTCCGCCAAAGCGAAACCGGGCTTTTCAATTCCATCGAACGGCGCGTTAAACCTTAATCTCCACATCCACACCGCTGGGCAGTTCGAGCTTCATCAGCGCGTCGACGGTTTTGGCCGAGGTCGAGTAGATATCGATCAAGCGCTTGTAGGTGCAGAGTTGAAACTGCTCCCGCGCCTTTTTATTCACGTGCGGCGAGCGCAGTACCGTAAATTTCTCCTTGTCGGTGGGCAGGGGGATAGGGCCACTCACGAGCGCGCCCGTCGCCTTGACGGCCTTCACGATTTTCTCCGAAGATTTATCAACCAGGCTATGGTCGAACGACTTCAGTTTGATGCGAATTTTTTGATTCATTGGTTTTGAAACTGGTTCGGTTTGGAAAAAGCAACGGCGAAAGAACCATTTACTCCGCCGAGGTGAGGTAATTTCTAATGGGCGAATGTGCTAATTTCCAATGGTTTTCATTCGCCCATTGGAAATTAGCACATTCTCAAATTACATCCCCTTCGCTTTCTTGATCACGTCGTCCGCCAGGTTTTGCGGGACGAATTCGTAGTGTGCGAAGGTCAGGTTGGCCGTGGCCCGTCCCGACGACATCGTGCGCAGGTCGGTGACGTAGCCGAAGAGTTCAGACAGCGGCACGTCCGCTTTGATCACCTGCGATCCGGCCCGCGTATCCATGCCTTTCATGATACCCCGGCGCCGGTTGAGGTCGCCCGTGATGGGGCCGGTGTATTCGTCCGGCGTGAGCACTTCAACCGCCATGATGGGTTCGAGAAGTTTCGGACCGCATTGACGGGAGGCTTCACGGAAACCAGCCCGCGCCGCCAATTCAAACGAGAGCGAATCGGAGTCGACGTCGTGGAACGAACCGTGGTAGATCCGAACTTTCATCGAACTCATCGGGTACCCGGCGAGCGCTCCGTTCTTCATGGACTCTTCAAAACCCTTCTGAATGGCGGGGATAAATTCGCGGGGAATCACACCGCCCACGATGTTATTAACGAATTCCAATCCGGGCAGACCGTCCTCGCGGGGGCCCATTTCAAACAGAATGTCGGCAAATTTACCCCGGCCCCCCGTTTGCTTTTTATACACTTCGCGGTGTTCGGTCGTCTTGGTCAGTGCCTCTTTGTAAGCCACTTGCGGAGCACCCTGGTTGATCTCCACTTTGAATTCCCGACGCATCCGGTCGATGATGATTTCCAGGTGAAGTTCGCCCATTCCGCGCAGAATCGTTTGACCCGTTTCCTCGTCGGTATTTACCTGAAGGGTCGGATCTTCTTCGATCAACTTGGTGATGGCCTTGCTAAAGTTATCCTGATCCTGCGATTTCTTCGGCTCGATGGCGTAGCCAATAACCGGCTCGGGAAAATCCATCGACTCCAACACAATCGGGTGTTTTTCGTCCGAAAGCGTGTCGCCCGTTTTGATGTCTTTAAAACCAACCACCGCCCCGATATCACCGGCTTCCAACCGGTCGATCTGGTTTTGTTTGTTGGCGTGCATCTGGAAAATACGCGAGATCCGCTCCTTATTGCCAGACCGGTTGTTGAGCACGTACGAACCCGACTCCAACGTACCCGAGTACGAGCGCACAAAACATAGACGGCCCACGTAAGGATCGGTCGCAATCTTGAACGCCAAACCGGCAAACGGTTCGGTTCCACTGGGTTTACGCGAAATTTCATCGCCCGTGTTGGGGTCCGTGCCGATGATGCTTTCCTTATCGAGCGGTGAAGGCAGCAAGGCCATCACGTAGTCGAGCATGGTTTGTACGCCTTTGTTTTTGAACGACGAACCGCAAAGCATCGGAACGATTTTCATACTGACCGTTGCCTGACGGAGTGCCGCCAGAATTTCATCTTCGGTGATCGAAGCGGGATCCTCGAAGTACTTTTCCATCAGGCTATCATCGAATTCGGCGACGGATTCGAGCAATTTTTCCCGCCACTCTTTCGCTTCTTCGATCATATTGTCGGGAATTGGTATTTCTTGAAACGTCATGCCTTTGTCATGCTCATTCCACTGAATACCCCGAAAGTTGACCAAATCGATTACACCAATAAAATTTTCTTCCTCACCGATGGGCAGTTGAAGCGGCACCGCGTTGCTGCCGAGCATTTCCTTCACCTGCTTGCAAACATTGAGAAAGTCGGCACCAGCACGATCCATTTTATTGACGAAACCGATCCGGGCTACTTGGTAGTTGTTGGCCAATCGCCAGTTGGTTTCCGACTGCGGCTCCACACCATCGACGGCACTGAATAAAAACACGAGGCCATCAAGTACCCGAAGCGAGCGGTTTACTTCGACCGTAAAGTCTACGTGGCCGGGCGTATCGATGATGTTGACGTGGTAGGATTGATCCCGGTATTTCCAGTCGACGGTGGTAGCGGCGGAGGTAATTGTGATCCCGCGCTCCTGCTCCTGTTCCATCCAGTCCATGGTGGCGGCTCCGTCGTGAACCTCCCCAATCTTGTGGCTTACACCCGAATAGTAGAGGATCCGCTCGGTCGTCGTGGTTTTCCCGGCATCGATGTGCGCGGCGATACCAATATTCCTGGTGAATCTTAAATCTCGTGCCATTTTGAATATGTGATTGTAACGTGTTTCTAAAGTAGTTGTGATGTGAGATAATCCATTCAGAATCAGTGGCTCTAAAGCCCTACGTTTTCTAAAAGTCAGGAGTACCCAATTGGGGTGCAAAAATAGTGATTTTCCCGGAAAAATCACAGCGCTGCTTCGGCTTTTCCTTGTGGTACTCGGCCAATCAAGCGTTTACGGAAAGGTAAAACTCCCTGGACTTCGCGACTAAACATGGAAAAACCCTTCAAGGGTTTAACACCACTTGAAGGGTTTCTACAATTATCGGCCGATTTAGAACCGGAAGTGCGAGAACGCCTTGTTGGCTTCCGCCATCCGGTGCGTATCGTCTTTTTTCTTGACGGATGCCCCTTCTCCCCGTGCAGCCGCCATTATTTCGTTGGCGAGGCGTTCCATCATGGTTTTTTCGCCCCGTTTGCGCGCGTAGCTAATCATCCATTTCATGCCTACGGATACCCGGCGCTCGGGACGTACTTCAGTTGGCACCTGGAAGGTTGCGCCACCCACCCGACGGCTTTTTACTTCCACCGTGGGCATGACGTTGTTGAGCGCTTTCTTCCAGATCTCGACACCACTTTCTTTCGTCTTTTGTTCGACGAGTTCGAGGGCATCGTAGAAAATCCCGTACGCGGTGCTCTTCTTGCCATCGTACATCAGGTTATTTACAAATTTAGTCACCAAAGTATCTTTGAACTTCGGATCGGGAAGCACGTAGCGCTTCTTGGGTTTTGCTTTACGCATTGTGTTGGAGTGTTTTCCAAATCGCTTCAGCCGCAAGGCTTACTCAATGACCTGGTGGTTAATTTGAAAATTTGATAATTTGAAAATGTGCCAATGATGGCCAAAAAGCATTTTCAAATTACCAAATTAGCACATTTTCAAATTCTACTTCTTTTTCCCTTTTGCGGGCGGTGCGCCTTTGCCCCCTTTGGCCGGAGCCTGACCGGGCTTAGGCCGCTTAGTACCGTACTTGGAACGCGCCTGCATCCGGCCACTCACCCCGGCCGTATCCAGCGCACCCCGGATAATGTGATAACGAACCCCCGGAAGGTCTTTTACCCGGCCACCCCGGACCAGCACGATGGAGTGCTCCTGGAGGTTATGGCCTTCGCCCGGAATGTACGCGTTGACTTCTTTGCCGTGGCTCAGGCGCACACGGGCCACTTTACGCAGGGCTGAGTTTGGCTTTTTCGGCGTGGTCGTGTACACGCGGGTACACACCCCACGACGCTGCGGGCAGGAATCGAGCGCGGGCGATTTTGACTTGTACGTCAACTTTTCGCGGCCTTTCCTAACCAGTTGTTGAATCGTAGGCATGATAAACTATTGAAAATGAATGATTCTGCGCAATGTTGGGAAAACGGGCAATTCCATTGGGGCAACTCCGTTGGGGCTGCAAAAGTAGACAAAGCCCGGCGGTTTGTCAAATCTGGCGGGAATAATTCCTTTAAAATCTTGAATTTCAGGCTTCCCCAACCGGCCCGTGGTAATTCATGGGCAGGGCAAACTCTTCGTCGGTTAGCTCGCGCAGGGAACCGAACGACGTTTCATACTTCTGAATATTGTCACGGAGAGCCATCAGCAAGCGCTGCGCGTGGTCGGGCGTGAGTATCACGCGGGCTTTGACTTTTGCCTTGGGCACACCCGGCATAATCCGGATGAAGTCAATTACGAACTCGCTCTGCGAATGGGCAATCATGGCCAGATTAGCGTACACGCCCTCGGCCATGTCCTCGCTGAGTTCGATATTCAGTTGATTTTCGTTTTCAGGTTCCTGATTGGGAGTCATTTCAGCATTTGTTTAGCGTTCAGTTTTCAACAAAAACCGGTTAATCGGTTAACCTTAAACTTGCTGAATCTGAAACGGCGAGTGATTTTTTCTCCAAAACTACGTAACAACGGAATGCCAGCAAGGGCCTTAGCGGCGTGAGTAAGGTTTCGACGCCCTGAAATACCGGAATCAGTGCGTCGGGAATAGCCGATTTGTTCTCAAAACCGCCCGAAGCCGGGTACAGAATGCAACTCAGTCGTTGGCGTTTGAGGATGGTGAACTGCTGATCAAAACGTTGCTGAAAGATACGTAAATGCTTGAAGAAAAGGAGGTAAGCGATAGCTTGGTTTGAATCCCAGGGGTCTTTCTGCGCCAGGCCATCGTTGGCTTTTAAAAAATAATCGACATCAAAAATGAACGGCTCTGGATGAAAACGCCGGTAAACGGGCAGCGAAAACGCGGACGGGTAAGGCTCAAGCATCAACAGCCGCCCGCCGGGACGAAGTACCCGCCAGGCTTCGGCAAGAAAGAGTACTGGATTTCCCAGATGGTGAAGGACGTCGACCATGACCAGATTGGACACTTCTCCATCAGCAAAGGGCATATCGTGGGCATCGAAAACCAAGTCGAGCCAGGGCTGCGGGTCGATGTCGGTGGTGATGACATCGGGCTTGAACTCCTTGAAATTACCGCCGCCGCCGCCCAGTTCAACCGTCGGGCCGGGTAGCTGACTCAGGTCGGCCAGCATCATCCGGTACCATTCGGTGTAAATGACGCGAATGATCTTTTTTTCCTGCCAGGTCTGGCGGTGACGTTGGAGAATGTCGGTCATATTGGTGCGTTGTGCATAGTGCTCTGTGCTTGGGAAAACAAAATAAAGGGTGCGTTGTGCTTTGTTTTCCCAAGTACAGAGCACTATGCACAACGCACCAATTCAAATAAACTTAATTTTTCCCATCGCGAAGGCCGTCATTTTCAAGAGCAGCCAACCGTGTTTGAAGCGGGAAATATTGGTTTCGCCGTAAGTTCGGGCGCGGTACCGGATGGGGATTTCAACGAACTTGAGATTAAGTTTGGCGGCCCCGAAAATAAGATCGAAATCACCAAACGGGTCGAAATCGCCGAAATAATACCGATTGGCGGCCAGTTTTCGGTAATTCTCGCGGGTCATAACTTTCGTCCCGCAGAGGGTATCTTTCAGCCGCTGACTGAGCAGCCACGAAAAAGCGATACTGAAAAACTTATTCCCCAGCAAATTGAGCGTCCGCATCGCCTGATCTTCCATCGGGTACACGAGGCGGGTGCCGTTGATGTACTCGCCTTTGCCACTGGCGATGGCGTTGAAAAACTTCGGTAAGTCTTCCGGCGGCACCGTCATGTCAGCGTCCAGAATCATCAGAATGTCGCAGGTAGCCAAGCCAAAACCCTTGCGCACGGCATCGCCTTTGCCTTTGCCGCTCTGTTGCACACACTTGATATCCCGAATGCCCTCGTATTTTTTCACCACCCGTTCTATTTCCTGCCAGGTATCGTCGGTCGAGTTGCCCTCCACAAAAATCAACTCCGTATGCCTACCCATGTCGGGGGTACGCCGCACGATTTCTTCGATATTCCCCTTCTCGTTACGCGCGGGCACCACGACGCTCACCGTCTGCTCATCCGCCCCTGGCAGACCGCGTGTGCTCCGGGCCACCATGTACGTAACGAAGCCGAAATAATTGAACAGGGGCAGGTTGGCCACGTACCGATTGAAAAACCAGGACAGTACGGGCACGTAAACCGGCAAAAGCAGTTTCTTGCCCGTCCGAATCAGGTCGAAGCCAGCCACATCAAGCAGATTGGCAATGTCGCTGATGTCCAGCCAGTTCTGGCGGCGTTGCGGCATCTTCAAGCCCAATTTTTCAGCGAGATTGAGTAGAGGTAGCCAAAAGAAATTGAGGTAGGTGACCACGAGCCGCGTTTGGGGCGTACAGGCGTTTTGCACCTGTTCAAAAACCCGCTGTACGTCGCGAAACTCGCCCACGGTATCGCTGATGAGAATAAAATCGAAGGTTTCGTCGAGACTTAGGTTTTCGGCGTCCATCACCCGAAACTCGTGTTGCGGGTACTGCGCCTGGGCGTGCTGGATAAAGTTGGACGATAGATCGATTCCGACGCCCCGCGAGGGTTTCAGTTGGTCGAGTAGATACCCCGTTCCGCAGCCAATTTCAAGAATACGACTCCCCTCGGGAATGCTGAATTTCAGAAGATTGACCAGGCATTTGTGATAATAACGATTGCGGCGAATCCACTGATCCCGTTCCGGTCCGGTCATGCGCGAAGGAGTGAGTGAGGGCACCAACGGAGGTGCCTGAACTACGGTTTTAGGGGACAAAGTAACGAATGAATCCGTCATTTTTCTAATTTAGAACAGGGTGACACTGGGCTGCTTAAAGCAAAATGAAGGCCAGAAAATTACTCGCCTTCAGGAGTCAGAAAGGGCTTACGTCTGCAAAAAGGCCCGGCGATATTGCAGCGGACTTTGACCGGTAATCAGGCGAAATTGCTTGTTGAAGTGGGAAATGTTGCCAAAGCCACTTTCAAAACATACCTCCGCTACGCTTTTGTCCTGGTCGCCCGTCAGGAGTTGGCTGGCGTAGCGAATGCGGTATTCATTGACCAGTTCGATGAACGTTTTGCGCGTGATTTTTTTGAAATAGCGGCAAAACGCCTGCGGGGTCATGTGGACCGTGCGGGCGGCTTCCTCAAGACGAATAGTCGACTGAAACTGTTCGGCCACGTACACATAAATCCGGTTGATGCGCTCGCAATCGCCTACCGACAGCGACGCCGCTGAATAGCCCGAATCAAGGATTTTAACCTCCTGGCTATTCGCCAGCACATTCAAAACGGAGAGTAGGCCCGTCAGTCGGGCGACCGGTTCGGCCTGGCCTATTTGCTGCATCTGCCGGGCCACCTGCCGAGCAGTTTCGCCCACGAAATGTAGCCCGGCCCGCGCCCGCGCCAAGAGCCGGGAAATCGGAACCAACTCGGGAGTTTTCCAGAAGGTTTCGCCCAGAAAATCTTCCCGAAACTGAATGACGACTGACTGGGCGGGCTGCTCGTTGCGCTCGTCGTTGCGCCAGCAATGCGGCAGGTTACTCCCCAGCAACACCAAATCGCCCGGCCCAAACTCGGCGATGTTGGTGCCCACAAACCGTTTTCCCTGACTGCTCAAAATAAGCGTCAATTCGATTTCGGGGTGGAAATGATACGGCGCATCGAAAGCCTGAAGCGTGAATTCCCGGAATAAAAACGACCGGTTGAGCGGCGAGTCGAGGTGCTCAA
>JAJAZB010000059.1 GCA_026785975.1 Cytophagaceae bacterium
CGTTGGGCCAGGAGACTTTAACGAGTTGAAAACCAAAGGCCAACCGCAGAAAAAAGGGCGCGTAGTCGCGGTAGCGGAAGAGGTAGGTGAAGAAGGTGTTCATTGGAGAAAATAAAAAAAGGGTTCCCAAACAGTCAGCAGTTTAGGAACCCTTTTTGGTTGGCGCAAGAAAATCACTTTATTTTCACGGCGATGGCACTTTTGCCACCCGAGTACACCACGGCGTCGATGGTTTTCTTTTCTTCTTCGGCTTCTTTGATGATTCGTTTCACGAATTGCGCCATGTCTTCCTCGATGGAATTGTTGACCATCCCGCCCGTCAGGTACGATTTAGCTTTGGCCCCACCGCGTGTATCGAGCACTGTCTCGTACTGGCTCAGAGGCTCATTCATCACGTAAACATCCAGGCCGTTGAGTTTTTTCACCCGCCCGATGCTCCGGTTTTTCTCGGTGGCGGCATCCTTAAATTTAATGGCTACAGCGGTTTTGCCGCCCGAAATCAGCACGGCGTCAAATTCTTTGCCGTCCTTTTTGGCCTGCTTCATGGCGCGGTTGACAAACTGCGTGATTTTATCGGATACGCCTTCATTGACCAGCCCGCCCGTCAGCAGGGAAGAGGCTTTGGCACCGGTGGCGATGTCGAACACCACGTCGTAATCGCGGAGTGGGTCGCACATGACGTAGGTTTCATAACCCTGAAGGCGACTGACGCGGGCCAGGTTGCGGTCGTTGCCCTGGGCAAAAGCGGAAATTAAACCGGAGAGGAGCAGAGCGCCCGTCAGAAGAATGCGAAGAGTTTTCATAAGCGTGAAAGTGGAAGTGTGGTGATCGCTAAAATAGTGCAACAATATTACGTCGTTTACGCCACAAAAACACGCAGTACGTCCCGGCGGGTTGGAGTAATTAGCCAATGGTACGGCCTGTTTTTGTCCGATTATTTACGCAGAACGTAGCTTTTCGGGCTTTGATTTTCGAGCAAAAGCAGCGCGCCCTGCCGGGTGAGTTCGCGGAGTAATCTGTCGGCGCGGTAGGTTGAAATGTTGATGAGTTTGGCTAGGCGGGGCGCGGTGATCCGCTCGGATTTTTGCAAAAACTGAAACAGCGTTTTCACGTTAGGCGAATTGAGCAGCTCGGCATCGACCGCCCCGGAATGTTGTAAAAACTGGCCCATTTGTTTGCTGGCGGGCACCGACTTATCCCGCGCCCGAACGTAAATTTCCCACTCACCGCGCTCATTTTTGGCTTTGTGGGGTTTTTCCCGGCTTTCGTCAACCCTGAAAATCAGCACCCGACGCTCCCCGACGTCGACCGTTTCGTAGTGCAACAGCAGGGGCGGCTCCACCCAGAAATCGCTGGCGGTTTCCAACCGCTGAATTTCGTCTTTTTCCGAAGGCACGCCCCGAACGCTGTGGTCATCGTCGATGCCCACCACGAGGAGTCCACCGGCGGTATTGGCAAAAGCCGCCAGAGTTTTGGCGATGCGGCCCGGCGAGTCGATCGTGCGTTTGAATTCGAGCGAGGTGCCCTCGTTTTGGGTGAGGAGCGCGGCGAGGTCAGTTTTCATGGTCGTTAAGCGGTTAACGGAACTTTCCCAAAAAGAGGGCAACCGGCAAGTTTTTATAAGTGGTCGGACGATTTAGAATCGTCCGACCACCGCCGCGCGCTGGCTCTGGAATCGCTGAATCAGCAAGTCCACCGTTCGGCGGGTGAGTTCGGCTTCCTGGGCCAAAAAAGTACTGCGTTCCTCCGCCGTCATCCAGCCAACGATTTGCCCGACCAGGAAATTTTTGAACTTCTGATCCGTGCGCAGCGTGTGGGCGATGTAGTCCAGTTGTTCCCGTTCGGATAATCGAAAAAACGTGTCCTTGCGCTTGTGGAGGTAATGCCGAAAATGAGCGAGCAAGGCTTCGTTTTGCCCTTTCAAAATGGGTCGGAGGGTTTGGTTCTGAAACGATCCGGCCTGAATAGGCTCTGCGGAGTCGGTAGTCGGTTCGATATCGATGGGCGGACGGAGCGCGAGGAGAAAATTGGTCATTGACGAGGTACGGTGTTTTCGTTTTTAAGGTTGAAGTTGTTTAGGGGTTCAGAAAATGAATGTTTTTGTCATGGCTCCGGCCACCCGGCCTGTTTTTTGTCATCTTGACGATAGGAAGGATCTGGTCAGGGCCTGCCCGCAAAGCCAGCATTCCTGCTACCCCTGACAAGATACTTCCTGTCGTCAGGATGACAAAAACAGGTTTAAAAAACTACTCTACAGTTAAAAGTCGGAACCCTAAACAGGTTCGTTGTAAAACCTATCTCATCAAGCGTAAAGCATCAAAATTGTTTCAGATACGAAATCTTTCCGATGAGGTGCTGCTCCCGCTGGCGGGCCAGATCGCCCGTGACGTGCCGGTGGCCGTCGGGCATCACGTGGGTCAGGAAATCATCGTAAGCGCGCTGATTAAAAACGAGGTAGAGGAAGGAAAGCGGCTGGTACTCCCACGAGAGCCGGATGTTGTACAAATCGCGGCGACTGGCCGTGTTGAATTGGTAAAACCCGATCAACTGCAAGCGGGGATTGAGTGCCAGGCGGGTTTCGACGCTAAACAATTGCACGTTGGTCGATTCGCGCGCAAGGCCCACCGCCCCAAACTGATTGCTCTGCCAACTCAGCACAGCGCTGATGTGGGGGAGTGGGGCCAGCGTCAGGCCGAGAGCGGTTGTCGTCAGCCGCCCGTTGTAGTACCCGCCCCAGTCGATGCTGGCGCTGTACGACACTTTGCGGGAGCGATCGCTCCCCAGCAGCAGGTTGTAGCGCCAGTAGCGGTATTTTCCCCGCGCAATGGCAATGCCCACCGGGCTGAAGGGTTCGTCGAGCCGCTGGTAGTAGCCGTTGATAAATCCGCCCAGGTACCCGCCACTTTGCAGCATAAACCACAGCGGATTGAGGTTGTACTGCCGCTCGATGAGCCGCCCCGTGCTGGCCTGATGGTACGTGAGCACGAAACCGCCCGGCTCGGTGGCGCGAATCCAGGCGGGTAGAAACTTGCCGCGACCCAGCCAGTAAAAACCGGGGGTGGTTTCAACGACGTTCGCCCGCGACACAAAACCGACTTCGGGGTTGTAGTTTTTGGTCGTGATGGCCTGATTGACCCACCAAACCCACTGGTTGGAGCGGTTGTACAACTGGTAGTAGCCAAAAAAACCATTGCCCGGCGGGGTGCCGGTTGGCGATGCCGTGTTGCCCGACAAACTAACCATCGTCGTGAGCGACAGCGAGGGCCGGAGCCGGAAAAAGCCATCGACCGAACCCGTCAGGTTGGTGTAGGCAGCAGTATTTTTCATCGTCAATAACCCGCCCAGACGGTTTTGGGTGCCAAAATTTTCGGAGAAACGCCCCACGAAATAATTAGTGGCCAGACTGCCGTCTCCCTCCCGCTGACGCATGTACAACACGCCCGCATTGCGCCGAAGCGAGCGGTACACCAGGCGCGCACCAGCATCGATGGGCACAGGTCGCCCGGCATCGTCGAGGCCGATGCGTCGGCTGAAAAATGGCCGCACAATCATTTGCCCGCCCCAAAAGCCCTGAATGGGCGAGAGACCAACGCCAAACAACCCGGCATTTTCTAGAAAAAAGGGACGCCGTTCCGGAAAAAACACCGACAATCGCGTGAGGTTGTTGACCTGCCGGTCGGCATCAGCCTGGGCAAAATCGGTGTTGACGGTCAAATCCAGAACCGTGCTTGGATTGATGGCCCACTTGAGTTCGCCCCCCGCTTTCACCTGGGTTTGGTGTCTCTGCCCAATTTCCGAACCGTTGTTCCGGTCGTCGGAGACGAGCAGGTAGGGCTGAAAACGAACGTTGGCCCGTGCGGGGGGCGCTTCGATACCGCTCAGGATACCCGCGTAGGGCATTCGGAGCGGTGAAAACGCCCGAGGTATCGCCGACCAGGTCGTGAGTTCGTTGGTCGCCCGGCGAATGCGGAAAAAATTGATGCCCCAGGTTTGGGCCGTATCCGTGCGCTGATAGCGGAGGGTTTGCCAGGGAATCGCCATTTCGGCCACCCAGCCCGAATCGGTGCGGCTGGTGCGTACGCGCCAGAGACCGTCCCAGTCTTCGTCGATGATGGCGTCGTCGAAACTCAGCAAATCGCGCTGTGAACCGTAGGGATTGGCGGCAAACATCATCGCGTTGCGTCCGTCGTGAAAACCGTCCACCGAAACGCCGATGATGTCGGAACTGCCGTAAGTGAAATCGCGCTTCAGGTTAGGAACCCGCAGTGCTTTGCGGCCCAGCGAATCCTGCATGAAGGCGGCCACGTACAGAAAATCGCGGTTGTAAAGCAGCCGCACCTGGGTATCGTGGTTGGCGGGTTGGCGTTGGTAGGGTTCGATTTGGACGAACTTTGAAGTCGGCAAAGCCTGTTGCCACTCCACTTCGTTGAGGCGGCCGTCCACGCGCAGACTACGCTCGATTTTAGTGGCTTGCAGTTGCCTTTTAATCGAATCGGGTTGAAAAACAGCCTGCGAAAAGGCGGAGGTTGAAAGGAAAAGAAGTACTGGTAAAACGTACCGCATAAATGATTTGGATGAAGTAGGTAGTCAGGCGGAATCAACCCGCGTTATTTCGTCAACCACAAGGTAGGTCTGCTAAGCGAGTTTTACCCGCCGGACGGCTTTTTTGCCGTCCGGCGGGTATCAACCAGATTAAGCGGTTCGGGAATTTCCGCCCAATCGCCGCACCAGTCGCCGACCCACAAACCAGAGTAGGCCGATCGCCAACACCGCCACCAACACCGGCAGAAACAAGGCCAAAACTGAAAAGAACCCCGCAAAAACGTTTTCGCCGGTCGCCACGACTGGATTACCCAGCCCGCCGGTCGTGGCCGTGGAACCCAACCGAAGCAGGCTCGTGCCCGCCTGAATCAGTCCCGCGCTGCCACCGCCCACGATAATTCCAAGAATCCAGCGTAGCACGGGCGAATCGTCTTTCAGCAGCGAAGTCGTCAGGACCGTACCCGCGATAAAAGCCGCCGGAGCCGCCACCGTGTCGAGAAAATGATCGACAATTGGAATGTAATAGGCCGCGATTTCGAGCACCGTGGCGGTCGCCAACACCGCAAAGGCCACCCAACCGCCCATCCACTCAAAACCCGCATTGGGCGTGAGGTAGTCCGTGAGGTACGCGACGTTGGTAACCAGGAGCGGCACAAACACCCGGAAGCCGCAGCAGGCGCTCAGCCCCAGGCCGAGGCACAGCGACAGGAGAAGTTCAAGGGACATTTTAGGAATATTGACAAATTAAAGGAACGATAGACGAAATTGCAGAAACTTTTGGTTGGGCCAAACCCATGACTGAATGAAAGAATGAGCGAATGATTGAATGAATAGGCTGATGTACGAAACTATTCCTTCATTTACTCATTTATTCATTCACTCATTGTTTCATTCAATCACTCATTCATTGTTCTCCCCGTGGCCGAAGAAAATCCCAGTGGTAACATCGTCGATTGGAAAATCATCCGTCGGCTTTTTACCTTCATCGCCCCGTACAAAGGCCGTTTTTACGCGTTAGTGGCCTTAATTCTTCTGGCGGCGGTTCTGTCGCCCGCCAACCCCTTGTTGATTCGCTACACGATTGACCACTACATCACGACGGGCGATTACCCCGGCCTGACGACGATGTTGCTCATCATGATTGGCGTGTTGCTGGTGCAGGGCGTGGTGCAATTTTATCAAACGTACTTATCGGGCTGGCTCGGGCAAACCATCATCCGGGATATTCGGGTGCAGCTTTACGAAAAAATTCTGAACCTGCGGTTGAAATTCTTCGACGATACGCCCATCGGTCGCTTGGTGACGCGGACCATTTCGGACATTGAAACGCTCTCCGACGTCTTCAGCGAAGGCCTCGCCAGCATCGCGGGTGATATTTTACAACTGGTTCTGATTATCGCCGTGATGTTTTACACCGACTGGCGGCTGTCGATTATCAGCCTGAGTACCATTCCGTTCATGCTGCTGGCGACGTACATTTTCAAGGAAAAAGTCAAGAAATCCTTCAATGAAGTGCGCACGGCGGTAGCCAGCCTCAACTCGTTCGTGCAGGAACACATCACGGGCATGAGCATCGTGCAGATTTTCAGTGCGGAGGCCATCGAACACGAAAAATTCAGGAAAATCAACGACGAGCACCGCAAGGCCAACATCCGTTCCATCTGGTACTATTCGGTGTACTACCCGGTGGCCGACGTTATCGCGTCGCTCGGTACGGGGCTGGTGGTGTGGTACGGGGCGCGGGAAATTCTGAGCATGAACGCCAGTTTTGGGACGCTGACGGCGTTCATCATGTTCATCAACCTGTTTTTCCGACCCATCCGAATGCTGGCCGACCGGTTCAACACCCTGCAAATGGGCGTGGTAAGCACCGACCGGATTCTGAAACTGCTCGACAGCACCGAGTACAACACCAACAACGGGACCTACGCCCCGAACGAATTGCAGGGCGGCGTGGAGTTCAAAAACGTGTGGTTTGCCTACGACGAGTTCAATTTTGTGTTGAAAGACATCTCGTTTCGCGTACAACCCGGCCAAACCGTCGCGTTGGTGGGGGCGACCGGCGCGGGCAAATCTTCGACAATCAACTTGTTGAGTCGTTTTTACGAAATTCAGCGGGGCCAGATTCTGGTCGATGGCATCGACTTGCAGCAGTACGAACTCAGCAACCTCCGGCGCAACATCGGCGTGGTGTTGCAGGACGTATTCCTGTTTTCGGACACCATCGAAAACAACATTACGCTGGGCGACAGTAGCATTTCGCGCGATAAAATCGTGGAAGCCGCTAAGCTCGTCGGCGCGCACGAGTTCATCGAACGCTTGCCCGGCGGTTACGAGTACAACGTCATGGAGCGCGGGGCTACGCTCTCGGTGGGGCAGCGGCAGTTGATTTCGTTCGTGCGGGCGCTCGTTCACGATCCCAAAATCATCGTTCTGGACGAAGCCACCTCGTCGGTGGATACCGAGACCGAGGAAATGATTCAGAACGCCATCTCGAAGCTCATGCACGGGCGCACGGCCATCGTGATTGCCCACCGGTTGAGCACGATTCAAAACGCCCACACGATTATGGTGCTCGACAAGGGCGAAATCAAGGAAAGCGGCACCCACGACGAGCTGCTCGAACACGACGGATTCTACGCCCAATTGCACCGGATGCAGTACAAGGAGTTGGTGTAAGGGGGAAATTTAAGTTTCTATCTTTGGGAAAAGACACGATTGTGGAAAACCAGGAGCTAAAGAAAATTAAGAAAGCGATTCGGCTTAAACTGAAAGGTGCCATCAAAACAAAAGGGGGGCTTCTCATTCCCGGCGACCCCAGTATCGGTATTTCGGACATCCCCGGTATTTGGGCAGACCGTGACGATATCACGAAAGAATCGTTGCGCCGCAAAGCCTGGGGTTATGACGCTCGTTGACGCGGGCGTACTCATCGATCATCCGCGCGATAAAACGTCAGGTAATTAGATCTGATGTCACGAAAGCGAAGTGCAATCCTTGCGAGCCGACGCCCGTCA
>JAJAZB010000060.1 GCA_026785975.1 Cytophagaceae bacterium
GACGCCGCGCGGGACCTTGCAGGGTGGCTTGCATACAAGGTCCCGCGCGGCGTCCGCCCCTACGTCGGGATGACAGAAAAAGATAAAAACAGAGCGAACTGTTGGCTGTCGGGAAGACAAAGCTAAAGAAAAAGGAGAACTTCTACTGGCACAGGTTTTTGTTAAAATCCGAAACTAATTCAACCCATGGAAACCCCCGCAACCGATTACAAAGCGCTCGATGCCGCCTATTTGGCTAAGCTGGAAACCGTCGCTGTCCAGCGTCAGAAAGCGATTATTCAGTATTTCAACGAGTTTCGCGAACTGCATACGGCCTCGGGTTTGATCCGAACTCTTTTGACCGAAAACCAAATGGGTTTCGTAGAAATGGCCAACGGCGACCGGATTCGTTTGGACCGCATCATCAGCTTAAACGGGCAGTTTTTTCCTGGTTACGAGGATTACGACGAAGCGCTGGGTGCCCGGTGTTCCCTGTGAAAAAAGCATTGCCACCAGCGGAGTGAGTTTTTAAGCCAGAATTTCCCTAACCACCTTGCCGTGAACATCCGTCAGGCGGAAGTTGCGCCCCTGGAAGGGAAAGGTTAAATGCTCGTGGTCAAAGCCCAACAAGTGCAGAATGGTGGCCTGTAAGTCGTGAATGTGCGTTTTGCCTTGCACGCCGTAGTACCCGATTTCGTCGGTTTCACCCCAACTGAATCCTTTTTTGATACCGCCTCCCGCCAGCCACATCGTAAATGCCTCGGTGTGGTGATCGCGGCCTTTGAAGTTGGAATGGACGTTGCCGTCGCGGTTTTCCATCATCGGTGTCCGGCCAAATTCGCCACCCCACACCACGAGCGTATCATCGAGCAGGCCGCGTTGTTCGAGGTCTTGCAGCAAGGCCGTCACGGGTTTGTCGGTCCGTAGCACGTTGCCCCGCAAGCCCTTGTCCACGCCCGACCCGGCGTCGGTGCCATGGTGGTCCCAACTGCGGTCGAAGAGTTGCACGAATCGAACGCCTTTTTCCAACAACTTGCGGGCCAATAAGCAGTTATTGGCAAAACTGGCCTCGCCGGGTTTCGCCCCGTACCACTCGTGTACCCAGGTCGGTTCGTCGGCAATGTTCATCGTTTCGGGTACCTCGGCCTGCATTCGGTAGGCCAGTTCATACTGCGAAATGCGGCTCAGAATTTCGGGGTCGCCTAGTTGCTGATGTTCAAGTTCATTGATCTGATTGATGACTTCGATGGACCGCTTGCGCAACGCCGTGTCCACACCCGCCGGGTTATTGATGTACAACACCGGGTCGCCTTTGGCGCGGCACTGAACGCCCTGATAAACCGTCGGCAAAAAGCCCGGACCCCACACCGATTTGCCCGCCGAAGGATCGGCTCCCGAAACCAGCACGACAAAGCCGGGCAGGTTTTGATTTTCCGACCCCAAGCCGTACGTCACCCAGGAACCCATGCTCGGCCGACCCAGGCGCGGGCTGCCCGTGTGCATAAACAGTTGCGCGGGGGCGTGATTGAACTCGTCGGTGTGCAGGGCTTTCAAAAACGAAACCTGATCGACAACCTTCGGAAAATGCTCGAAATACTCCGACAGCCAGGCTCCCGAAGCACCGTGTTGGGCAAACTTCGCCTGCGGCCCCAGCATATTTGGTACGCCCTTGATGAACGCAAATCGCTTCCCTTCCAGCAGCGATTGCGGGCAGGGCTGCCCGTCGAGTTTGGCGAGGGCGGGTTTAAAATCGAATAATTCCAGTTGCGAAGGAGCGCCTTCCATGTGTAAAAACAACACGCGTTTGGCCTTCGGCGCAAACTGCGGGGCGCGCACGGCCAGAGGATTCAGTGACTCAGTGGCCCCTTCAACCGGAGGGATCGGGGCTGTTTTGGTTTGGCAACCGTGTACCAATGAACCCAACGCCAATGCGCCCAGGCCCAGGGTACTCTGTTTGAGAAAGTGCCGACGGGTGTTAAAGTGCGCTTCGGCAAATCGGGCTTCGGTGTGGTGGTCGATGCGGTTCATGAGAAAAAAGCCAGCCCTCCAACCCCCGAAGGGGGAGTTTTAGTTTCGTACAAAAAGCCCCCTTCGGGGGTTGGGGGGCTTCGTTTATTTCGTTAACACTTCATCCAGATTCAAAATGGCATTGGCCGTCAGGGTCAGTGCGGCGCGGTGGGGCGTGTCGGGGTTGGGCGATTTTTCACCCAGAAGTAGCGCGGCTTGTTCAGGCTTTTCGCGGTAGTGCCGTAGTCCTTCCGCGTACATTTTTTCCAACAAAATCAATTTAGCTACCGACGGCTTTCGGAGCAGAACCTGCTCATAACCAGCGCTCAACTGCTGCCGGGTCGATTGGCCGGGTCCTTCGCTCACCCGTTGGGCCAGGTGCCGGGCGGCTTCGACGTACACCGTGTCGTTGAGCGTGGTGAGCGCCTGCAAGGGCGTGTTGGTGCGGATGCGGCGCGAGGTACACAAATCGCGTTTTGGACTATCGAACGTTACCATCGAAGGGTACGGATTGGTGCGCTGCCAAAACGTGTACACGGCCCGGCGATGCGTGGCTCCGGCGGGCTGGTTGCGCCAGTTCCCGCTGAGTGGGCTAGGCGGCAACACCGGCGGGCCGTGCATGGTTGGGTTGAGCAGGCCACTGACGGCGAGGGCCTGATCGCGCAGTTGTTCGGCGGTCAGGCGCACGCGGGGGCCACGAGCCAGGAGCAAGTTGCGCGGATCCCGGGCGACCAATTTCTTGCTGACCACCGCCGACTGCCGGTAGGTGGCCGAGGTGACCAGGAGCCGCAACAGCTTTTTCATTGACCATTTCAAATCCCGTTGAAACTGCACCGCCAGCCAATCCAGTAATTCCGGGTGAGTCGGTTTAAAACCCTGGGTTCCAAAATCTTCCGGCGTTTCGACCAGGCCGTAGCCGAAGAGTTGTTCCCAAAACCGGTTGACCATCACCCGCGCCGTGAGCGGATTTTCGGGACTGACCAACCAGCGGGCCATCGCCAGACGATCCTGCGGTGGCCGCTCCAGGTGGCGGGCCAAAATCGCGGGCAAGCCACCCCGCACTTCGGCGCCCGGCGCGAGCCAGTTGCCCCGAACAAACACGTGCGTACGTCGGGCCTTTTGCGCGGGACGTTCCAGTAAAATTGGCGTTGAAATGGCGGGAATAGCCCGGAGCCGTTCCAACGAATCCTGGAAGGCTTTCGGGTAATTGGCGTAAACCGGCGAAACACTCTGGAAGTCGATTCGGTCGAGATGAAGTAGATCCGTGCGGAATTCCAGGTCTTTTCGAAAAACCAAGAAAACCGTGTGGCGTCCGGTAGTTGGCGTCACGCTGGCGGGCGTCTCGGTGAATTTTACGGCCCATTTAAACCACGCACTATTGGGTTTGGCCTCGGTCGAATGGGTTTTGGCGCGACTCACGAGCGGGCCGTTGAGCGAGTCGAGATGCAGTTCGATAAAACTGGAGGGCGTGCCGCTGTAGTAGCGGTAACTCACGCCGGTGATGCCCGACAAATCTACGTTTTCATAGACCAAAAATGCCTCATCGGTGGTCTGCATGACGGTCGTTTGGTTGTCCCAAAGTTCGATGTGGCGGCTGGCACCGTCAAAATCCTCGGCTTCCAGGCGACGTAGCCCCAGGTTCCAAAGCAGACTTTGGCGCTGTTCAGCGGGAAAACGCCCGGCTGGTCGAACCCGGTCGGCGGGTTTCAACTGGGTTTCGATCCACTCAAAAAGGCGAGCGACGTGCTGTTTTTCAGCCTTCTCAAACGATTGAAAATTGGGCTTCTCGTTGTAAATATCCCGATCCTGGGTATTGTTGAAATAGGCGGCGAAGCGGTAAAAATCCTCGTGGCGAATGGGATCGTAGGGATGGCTGTGGCACTGCACACACGTCATGGTGGTGCCCTGCCAAACTTCCCAGGTCGTCCCGACGCGGTCGAGCAGGGCCACATTGCGAAATTCCTCGTCGTTGGTGCCGCCTTCGTCGTTGGCCATGGTGTTGCGGTGAAAAGCCGTGGCAATCAACTGGCTTTCAGTGGGCGAGGCCCCGTTGCGATTCCTGATCCGATCGCCCGCCAGTTGTTCCACCGTAAACTGGTCGAAGGGCATATCGTGGTTGAAGTCGTCGATCACCCAATCCCGGTATTTCCAAACGGTGCGGGGCAGGTCTTTTTCGTAGCCTTTCGAGTCGGCGTAACGGGCCAAATCAAGCCAGAGCGAGGCCCAGCGCTCGCCAAAAGCGGGTGATGCCAACAGGCGGTCGACCTCCCATTCGTAGGCATTGGGTCGGCGGTCAGCCCGGAAGCGGGCGTGTTCGGCGGGGGTCGGGGGCAAACCCGTCAGGTCGAGGCTGAGGCGGCGGTGCAGCACTGCGAGATCGGCCTCGGGGGCGGGCGTTAGCTTTTCAGTTTGTAGTTTTTGGGAAACAAACCGGTCGATTCCGTTTTTGGCCCAGCCCGTTCCGGCTTCGGGCGGGGAAAGCGCCTGGTTGGGTGGGAGATACGCCCAGTGGTCTTCCCATTCGGCACCCTGGTTGATCCAGCGGGTAAGCGTCGCGATTTCCTGCTCGCTGAGCGGCTCGGCGTCGAGAGGCATTCGTTCGTCGGGGTCGTGGGCGGTGAGGCGTCGGATAAATTCCGATTGGTCGGCGTGGCCGGGAATGATGGCCGGGCCGCCCGATTTGGTTTTGCCCAGGGCTTCCTCCCGGAACAACACGCTGAATCCGCCGTTTTTCTTGACGCCCCCGTGGCAAACAATGCATTTTTTGTTCAAAATCGGTCGGACGTCCCGGTTGAATTCAACCCGGTTGGACCACCAGATTTGCCAAAAAGATGCCCCCACCACCAGCACGGCCGCCAGCGACGCCACGAAGTTGACACTGAGTTTTTTAGGATATCCGCGCATTAACTTTCCATCCTTTTTTAAAACAAACACAAGATACCGGGTCTTTTCGGGACAACGCATCCTGTACCGTTTATTTTCCTGGTCTTGGTCGGGCTGCCAAAGCACTCGTTGCCAGGATCGGAACGCGCCGTCGCCGCCCCTGAGTATCGATCAACTCAACGCCCCGCAACCCGTCGGTAGCCAGCCACCGCGACGACTGGCCGAGGTAGCCCGAACCGTGGTAAAATTCCACCCGGCGGATTTTGCCGTTGGCCAGCGTCAGCAAGGCGGCTACGTCGTCGGGGGCCGGTTTTAGCAGGGGCCGGGTGAGCGGGCGTGTCGCCCGGAACACTTGCAGCGTGTCGTCGTTGTTGCTCACTAGCCAAAGGCGCTCGTGCGGGCCAGTGGCGACCACGGCGAGGGCCTTGGCGTCGCGGTCGGCGAGGAGGCCGGTTTTGGCCAGCGAAACGGGCGAAAAACCACCCCGTCCATTACCGCGCAGCAGCAAACCTTTGCCTGCGTCGTAGCGGCCCACGAGCACGTCGGTGGCGTATGAATTGCCCACCAGCAGCAAATCGAGGTTGCCGTCGCCGTCCACGTCGTCCACGTGCATTCCGAAAACGGGCGCGATCTGCGCCAGGGCGGGCAGAGGACGAATCTCAAAATTCCCCCCGCCTTTGTTTTCGATAAAACTGCTCGCAAAACACGTTGACTTGACGTGGTAGGCACCCTTAGCGACGTGCTCATCCACCAAATCCGACAGCGTTAGCCCGCCATACTGGGCGTATGACGTAAATTTTTTCTTGAGCGGCGGAATCTGATCGGCCAGTTGGTCGCGCGGGGCCGACGGGTAGAGCTTGCCCTGAATGTAATGGCCCATGATGGGGTCAAAGGTGCCGTTTTGGTCGAAATCCTTCGCGAACAGTTCCACGGGTTGCTCGGGCGTGGCCCCGAAGCGGTTGTTTAGCCCGAGGTTCCCCGCCACGTAGTCCACGTCGCCATCGTTGTCAAAATCCCCGGCGGCGAGGGAGTTCCACCAACCGGTCTGAGGTACGAGGTACGAAGTATGAGGTACGATTTTACCTTTTTTGTTTTTGAAAAACGTCGGGGCCATCCATTCGCCGGCCACGAGGAGGTCTTGCCAACCGTCGTTGTCGTAATCCGTCCAGAGGCTGGCGCAAACGAGGCCCGGCTCGCGGAGGGCGGGCGGGGTGATGTCGGTGAAAAGAGGAGCAGAGGTAGCGGGGGTCGAAAGGGAGGAGGGGGAATTTAATTCCTTTCCTCCTCCTCTTCCCTCTTCTCCCCTTCCTCCCTTCCGCGAGTTATTCCGCAGCAAATAACTCCGCGCGGGCAGGGGGTAGCGACGGGGCACGACGCGGCCCCCAATGAACAGATCGAGGTCGCCGTCGCGGTCAAAATCGCAGGCCGTGATGCAGGAGCCGCTGGCGCGGGTATCCGGCAGGGCGTTGGTAGCGGTGAGATGTAGCCCGCCGTGCCCATCGTTGAGGTAGAGCCGATCCTGGTACCGGGCCGCATTTTCAGCAAACTCGTTGCCTCCCACCACGACGTACAAATCGAGGTCACCGTCGCTATCGGCATCGAAAAAGAGCGCGCCCATGTCGTCGCCCTGGTGGGTGGCGTCGGCTTTAGGCAGGGTTTTCCCCGAAAACCGGCCCGGCATTTTTTGCAAAAACAACTGCCCCGGCTGCTCCGAGGCCCCGCCCACGTACACGTCGTCGAGGCCGTTGCCGTCCAGGTCACCCACGGCCAGGCCGGGACCGTTGCGCGAGTAAAGCTGGGGCAACAGCACTTGTTCTTTGAAATCGACGAAGTCATTTTCGCGGTGAACGGCGAGCAGGCCGTTTTTGCCGGTGATTTCTTCAAAAAAAGGGGATTCCAGGGTTGAAACCGGCGGCAGCGGTGCGGCCTGGGCGTTTCGGTGGCTGACGGTCACGACGCGGTCGACCGTCAGGTTGGTCAGCAACGAAACCCGTCCGTCGGGCCAGCGGACTTTCAGCGTGTCCACCCGCGCGGCGTTACCCAGGCCGAAGTGCAACGTCGGCTCCACGCTCGACACGTAGCCCCGGTAGGGTGTCTGCTCGGCGTTGAGGTGCAACGCGCCCGCCACGAGTTCGACTTTTGCCCCGAAACCGGCGGGATTTCCGGGCGTTCCGGCGAGGTCGATGCGGAGGAAGTGGGGCCGGGTGGTACCCGTAGCACCGGGCGGCGTTCCGTGGCCCTCCGCGCTGGCCCCGTCAGCCGTGCCACGGGAGGGGTCGTTGAGCGTATTTTTGTAGAGAAATGCCTCATCGTTGATGTTGTTGATGACCAGGTCGAGGTCACCGTCGCGGTCAAAATCGGCGTAGGCCGCGCCGTTGGAGTAGGAGGGAATTTCGAGTCCCCAGGTCCTGGTAACGTCGTCGAAGGCCAGGTCGCCCGCGCCCGCCGGGAGGCGAGCGCCACCGTTTCGGAATGCCTTATTCGTTTTTTTCACCCCGATGAGCGCCAGCATTTTCGCGTGATTTTCCTGGTCGGCCAGGGAATCTTTGCCGAAGAACGAATTGCGAAACTGGCTCGTGTAGCTGACGAAATCGAGGTCGGTCACGTCCTTGGGGTAGCCGTTGGTGACGAGAATGTCGCGCCAGCCGTCGTTGTCGAAGTCGGCGAAAAGTACGCTCCAACTCCAGTCGGTGGCGTAAACGCCCGCCTGCTGGCCCACTTCGCTGAAGACGG
Source organism: Cytophagaceae bacterium (assembly GCA_026785975.1). GTDB lineage: Bacteria > Bacteroidota > Bacteroidia > Cytophagales > Spirosomataceae > JAJAZB01. Next base: position 7,603 of record JAJAZB010000060.1, read on the forward strand.
GCGAGCCATCGCCACCGGGCTGCGGTCCCCGATTGAGTTGCAACACGTTACGCACGAACTGGGGTTCGTAACCCATTTTCAACCCCAGGTGGTAGCGGTCGAAACTCTGGCTGCCAAACATGGATTTTTGCCGTCGGTTGTCGTCGGGCATCATGTCGTTGGTCATCAGTTCGGGCCAGCCATCGTTGTTCAAATCGCCCACATCGACCCCCATGGCGTTGTGACTGCCGTGTTTGAAATACGCGCCCACTTGGTCAGTAAATTTCCCATCGCCCTGGTTGATCCACAGGTGGTCGGACGATTGGAAGTCGTTGGCACAAAACACGTCGGGCCAGCCGTCGGCGTTGAAATCGGCCACCGCCACGCCCAGTCCCCAGCCCTCGGACGTGATGCCCGCCTGGGCGGAGACGTTTTTGAAATGAGGAGTGAGGAGTTTTTTTCTCCTCGCTCCTCGCTCCTCATCCCCGCGCGGCGGACCGCTCACTCCTTCGTTTCGGTACAACCGGTCGGTACTTTTGCCCAGGCCGTCGCGGCTCTGGCCCCGGGGTTGGTTACGGTTGTAGGCTTCGAGGGCGTTGTTGAGTAGGTAGCAATCCAGGTCGCCGTCGAGGTCGTAATCGAAAAAGGCAGCCTGGGTGGAGTGACCCAGGTCGGCCAGGCCCACCTCGGCGGCCACGTCGCGGAACTGCGGGATGCCGTTGCGGTCAGGGCCGAGGTTAAGGAAGAGTTGGTTGGGCGACGAGTGTCCGCGTTTGGGGTTGACCGTGCAGAGGTAAATGTCGAGCCGCCCGTCGGCGTTGATATCGACCATCGAAACGCCCGTGCTCCAGTGCGGCGTTTTCAGGCCGGACGAGGCGGTGATGTCTTCAAATTTTAAATGACCCCGGTTCAGGAAAACCTTGCTGGGCACCTGATTGCCGCTGAAAAACACGTCGGGCAGGCTATCGCCGTTCAAATCGCCCACGCCCACACCGCCGCCGTTGAAGAGGTACTCGAAGTCGAGGGCATTGATGGAGTCGTTTTCGGTGATCTGATTGTTGAAATGCAGGCCCGATTCGTCGGCAGACACGCGCTCGAAAAGGGTTTTTTCCCGGCAAGCCGAAAACAACGCCAGAAAAAGGCAAAGTACCGGAGCAGTACGCATGGCAAAATGGAAAAGAAGCGGGTAAACAACGCAGAAGTTACGAAAAAGACTCCGCCCAAAGGTGAAGGTACTTATGGACTTTTCACAAAGATTAATTTTGATGATCGGGAAATTAGGGTGTGGATCATCACCGGGCGAGATTTTCCAGAAAATCAACGTGCATTTTGCCTTCGACCCCATTCCAGGGGCGCGGGCCCCAGGCCTTCGAGCAAATGCCAACGTCGCCGTCGCCATCCACGTCGCCGACCTGCAGTTCGTGGCCGCCGAGTCGATTGTCAAGCAGGATGCGTTCTCTGAACTGTTGGTTGCCGAGATTCTCCCATAAAATCCAGCGCGGGTTCTGGCGGTCGGGGGGCAATAATTCCTCCTGCTCGTTGGCGACCATGTCGAGCCGACCGTCGCCATTGAAGTCGGCCACCGCCAGCGAATGCAGCGAACCGTAGGCAAAACTCTGGGGCAGTTCCTGTTTGGTCCAGTTCCCGCCTTTGCCGTTGTTTTCAAACCAGGTGTCGCACCACGTCCGGGTGTCCGTCGCCGTTGAGGTCGGCCACCCCCGCCGGGGCAATGGCCCCGTGGATGCCGGGGTCGATGGCGTGTTTGGGCCAGGGTTGGCGCAAATCGGGCGGGATTTTGTACCAGTGCAGACCGTTCAACTGCGTGTGAGTATCGCCCATGACAACGACATCGGGTTTTGTATCGCCATCCATGTCGGCCACGACGACATCGTGCGCGCCCGCCGCCCGGTCGTCGAAGACCATTCGCTGAAATGGTTCGTCGCACGGCTTACCGGTGTTGCGGTACCAAACGCCGCTGCACACCAAATCGACCCATCCGTCGCCGTCGACATCGAGGGCGGCCAGGCCCACGTCCGATTGGTAGCCGGTACCGACCTCGTGGCGAATCCAGCAGTCGGCAGCCACGAACTGGTACCAGTACAGGCGCTGGGGTTCGGGCCGTCGCCCGCCGAGTACGAAGTCGAGTTTGCCGTCGCGATCCGGGTCGACCAGGGCGGTGAGGCCGTAATCGCCGTAGCCCTGGTCGTTCACCGGCAGCTCACGGTCGATGAAGTGGTGTTTGAAGCGGTTTTTTTCGGCCCGGCGCTGAGCGCGATGAGCAAAAAGAAATACAGGAAGGGCATCGATCCGGGTCGTTGAGGTTGGGTTCTAAACCAAATGAAACATCGAACCGCCGTGGGGATTCGATGTTTCATTTGGTTGAAGTACCTGATTTTCTGAAATCAATTTTTTCAATACCCCGGATTCTGCTTCATTTTCGGGTTGTTGAGCATTTCGCGTTCGGGGATGGGGAAGGCGTACTTGCGGTCGTTCCAAACGAGGGTACCCGCTTTTACTTTTTTGTAGTACGCGGTTTCCTTTTCGCCGAGTTTCCAGCGGGCCACGTCAAACCACCATTGGCCTTCAGCGAAGAGTTCGGCCCAGCGTTCGTACTTGAGCGGGTCGTTGGCCAAGTGGTCGCCCGCGCCGAGGGCCGTGGTTTTGTCGGTCAGTGTTTTATAATCGAAGGCCGAGGGCGCATCGATGGGCTGGCTGTAGGCGCGGCGGCGCACTTTGTTGAGGTACTCCAGGCCCCCGGCGGTGTTGCCGGTGCGGATGAGCGCCTCGGCGTAGAGCAGGTACACGTCGGCCAGGCGCAGGAAGTACATATTATTGCCCAACGACTCGGATTCGCCGCTCCACACGCTGCGATCGAGCAGCACGTACTTGCGGTGGTTGAAGGCTTGGTTGGCCGTCAGTGGAAAGCCCTCACTCCGGTTTTTGGTCACCTTGCGCCATTTTTCGGCCACAAAGATGGAATCGACCCAGGGCTGGAGCGTACCGACGAGCATTCGGGGGTCTACTTTCTTTTCCTGCCGGAGTTTGACCGACATCTGGAAATACGCCGGTTTTTTCATATCCTCGGTCGCGGTGGTGTTGTCAGTGAAACCAAAGCGATCAAGGTTTTCGTCGTGGACGAACAGGTTACCGAAGCCGTTGGTGCCTTCGGCCTTGCCGTCGTCTTCGAGGAAACTGGGGCTGATAAAAATGCCGTACTGCGTCGATGAATTCAGGGTGTTGTTCCAAACATCCTTGCGGTCGGGGGTGAAGTTGACTTCAAAAATGGATTCGCTGTTGAACTCGTTCATGCCGTTGAACATGGTGCGGTACACGTCGTAGGTGACGAGTTTTTTGCCACTTTGGTCGACGACTTCCTTCAGCGTGGTGCTGGCGGCGGCCCAGTTTTGGGTGAATACGTAGGCTTTGCCCAAAAACGACTTCACGGCCCAGATGTCCACGCGGGGTTTGTTGGCGATGTCCCAGGTTTTCCCGGCCAACAGGGTTTCGGCCTTTTTCAGGTCGGCAATGATGAGGTCCCAGTTCTGGCCGATGGTGGCGCGTTCCTTGCTGGTCGACACGATGTCCGTGGCGACGCTGGTCCAGAGCGGTACGCCCATTTTGGCTTTGTCGGCTTCGCCAGTGATCATCGTTTCGCCGAAAAAATTAACGAGGTAGAAGTAGTTCATGGCCCGGATGAATAGGGCCTGGCCTTCCAGCACGTCCAACTGTTTTTTCTGATCGGCGGTGACGAGCGTAAGCCTGATCCGTTCGGCAGCTTCCAGGAAGGAATTGCACCGAATGACGTTTTCGTAGTGCCCGCCCCAAAGCTGCCCAAGCGGACCGTCGCTGGGCAGGGTGGTGAGCAGGGCGTACTGGTTGAAGTCGGCCCCGTTGTACCCCTGATCGGCGGTGTGGTCGGGCAGGATGCCGATTTTGTTGAAAAGACCCGAGTTGAAGTAGCCGTTGCGCATCCGGCCGTAGAGGTCGATGAGCATCAGGTCGAGGTCGTCGAGCCGGGTGGGGAACCCCGACGTAGGCAGGGCGTCGGGGTCGGTGACGTCGAGGAAGGTTTTTTCCTTGCAGGAATCTACCGTCAGCACGGCGGTCAGTAGTGCACTGACGATTCCGATTTTTAAGATTGATTTTCTGATTTTCATATCCATATTTTCAGTAAACAGTGATCAGTTTCAGTGATCAGTTATCAGTTTCAGTGATCACTGAAACTGATAACTGATCACTGTTCAAAAGTCGGCGTTGATGCCCAGCGACAGCAGGCGCGAGATGGGGTAGCGGTAGTCGGCGTTGTCGATGCCCAAATCGCGTAGGCCCCCGCCGATTTCGGGGTTGATGCCCTTGTATTTGGTGAATGTGAGCAGGTTGTCGCCCATCGCAAAGACGCGCAGCGAACCCATCCGCAACTTGTTAGTCAGCACCGCCGGGAGTGTGTAGCCCACCTGGAGGTTGCGCAGGCGCAGGTATGAGCCGTTTTGCACGTGGAAACTCGAAATGTCGGCCCAGTTGCCGTTCTGGTCGAGGTCGTCGATTTTGCCCACGCGGGGCTTGTCGGTCACGCCGTTGCCACCGAAGCCCGAAGTCTCGAAAATCTTTGCCGTTGTGGTATAATCGCTGTAGAGCGTGTGCTCAAACGAACCGAACACATTGTACAATTGGTTGCCCGCCACACCGTTGAAAAACGCCCGTACGTCGAAGCCCCGGTAGCCGAGCGACAGGTTGAGGCCATAGGTGAGTTTGGGCCAGGGATTGCCGATGTAGGTGCGGTCGTCGTTGTTGATGATGCCGTCGTTATTTTGGTCTACGTAAATTAAATCACCGGCGCGGGGCGTGTAGTCGCCGACTTTGGGACGTTTCTCACCGCCCGACGTGTTGGCCTGGTAAATCCCCTCCACCTGGTAGCCGTAAAACTGACCCAGCGGCAGGCCCGGCTCCGAGCGGCTCACCGAGCGACCCTGCGGGTAGGCGTTCTGGCCGATGTAGCCGTCGGTGAGGGTCTGGCGGCCCAGTTCGGGGTTGAGCGAAATCAACTTGTTGATGTTGTGCGCCCCGTTGATACCTACGCTGTAGCTGAAGTCGCCGCGTTTTTCCCGCCATTCCAAATACAATTCCACGCCCTTGTTGCTCATCTGGCCAATGTTGGCCGGTACACTGCCCCCCAATCCTGCCGAGGGAGCCAGACCCACGTCGTAGAGCATTTTGCGGGTCTGGCGGCTGTACACGTCGAGGTTGAAATTAAGGCGGTTGTTGAGTACGGATCCGTCGAGGCCCACGTTGGTGGTGGCCACTTCCTCCCACTGGATATCGGGGTTGGGTACCTTGCTGGCCAGCGTCACGGAACTTTGCCGCCCCGCGCCGAAGTCGGCTCCGTAGCCCACCGCGTAATTGGTGGCGAAGGCGAAGTTCTGGTTGGGGCGGTTGCCGAGCAAGCCGTAGCTGGCGCGCAGTTTGAGGAACGATACGAAGGGCAGGGTTTTCATGAAGGCTTCATCCGAAAGTTTCCAGCCCACCGACACGCCGGGGAACACCCCGAACCTGCGGTTGGGGCCGAATTTTTCGCCCCAACCGTCGCGGCGGATGTTCACCGTGAGCAGGTACTTATCGGCAAAGGCGTATTCCACGCGGCCAAACTGGGAGAGGATGCGGTCTACGTAGTCCTGTTCGCCGTAGCCCACCTGCGCCGTATTTACGTTTTTAACCAGGTTGGCCGAGTACGGGTAGGCCACGAGCGGGTCGCGGTTGTAAAAATTAATCCCGGCCCCGTCGCTGCGGCGGGCTTCGTACCCGGCCAGGCCCTTGAGGCGGTGCTGCCCGAACGTGCGTTCGTAGGTGGCCGTGTAGGTGGCGATGAAGGCCTGGCTTTTACCGATGTTCTTGCTGAACTCGTCGTTGGTGATGGCCGAGCCGATGTCGGCGCGGAAGTTGCGGTTGTAGCCGGTATTACCCGCCAGGCTCGTACCCAGCGTGGCGCGGAGGTTGAGGTTTTTCACCACTTCATAATCAAGCGTGAGGGCCAGGTTGGTTTCGTAGCTTTCGTTGCGCTGGTAGTTGCCAATGGACGAGTACACGTCGTGGCCGCCCTGGAAGCCCCTCGGCGACTTGCCCCAGCCACCAGTCGGGTTGGTGGGGTCGTACACCTTCATTAGCGGCGTATTGCGAAACGAGAGGTCACCCTGGTTGGTGGTGGTGAAGGGATCTTCGCGGCCGTACTTGGCGTAAAGTACTTCCGAAAACTTCAGTTTTTTGGAAATCTGGTGTTCGGAATTAATCCGGAACGTGTAGCGGTTGAGCCAGTTGCCGATGCGCGTGCCGTCGATTTGGTTGTAGTTGGCCGAGGCGTAAAACCGCGATTTTTCGCCCCCGCCCGACAGCGCCACGGTGTAGTTCTGCTCCTTGCCCTGGCGGAACACCTCGCCGAGCCAGTCGGTGTCGGGCAGGCTGCTCCAACCGCTGCGGGGACCGTAGAGGTCCACCACGTCGAATCCGTAGGCTTCGCGGGCTTTGATGTAATCGTCGCGGCGGAGGGTCTGGGGCAGGTTGAGTACGTTGCGCACGCCGTAATTGGCGTTAAAACTGACGCGCAACTGGCCCGACTTGCCTTTTTTTGTCGTAATCAGAATCACGCCCCCGGCGGCTTTGGCCCCGTAAATGGCGGCGGCGGCGGCGTCCTTGAGTACTTCCACCGACTCGATGTCCTGGATGTTGAAACTATACCCCGTACCCGTAAACGGAATGCCATCGACGACGTAGAGCGGCTCGCCGCCGTTGATCGATACCGGCCCGCGAATCACAATCTGCGACCCGGCCCCCGGCGCGCCGCTGGTCTGGGAAATGAACGCCCCCGGCACGCGGCCCTGCAAGGCCGTGGTGAGGTCGTTGACGGGCAGGTTTTTGAGGTCATCCCCCTTCACCGAAGCCACGGCCCCGGTCAAATCGCGCTTGCGCTGGGTGCCGTAACCCACCACGACGACCTCGTCGAGGTTTTTCTGATCGACGGCCAGGCTCACGTTGAGGGTGCTTACGCCAGCGATGCTCGCTTCCTGGGTCAGGTAACCCACCGAACTAAACACGAGTGTGGTGGTGGCGTCGGGAACGTTGAGCGAGAAATTCCCCGTTTCGTTGGTCACGGTGCCGAGGGTGCTGTTTTTCACCCGAACACTCACGCCGGGAACACCCCTGCTTTCTTCGGTGGAGGTAACCAGGCCCGTGATGCGGCGTTCAACGGCCATTGCCAGCCAGGATGGATCTTGCGAAACCGGTAGGGCTAAACCGGCAGTTTCGGTGCGGCTCTCAAATGCTTTGGGTAACCCGGAAGAGCCGGATTTTTCCTCCGATTGGTCAGCCGACATGATGAGGTAATTCTTGTCGTTCAGTTTTTTGTAATGCAGCTTCAGGGGCGGCAGTACCCGGCGGAGGGTTTTCTCCACGCTTTTGAGCTGACTATGGTCCAGCTTTACCTGCTTACCCTGGAGCTTTTCCTGGTCGTAGAGAAAAAAGACGTGGTGCGTTTCCTTGAGTTTGCCGAGCAGTTCCGTCAGACTGATGGTTTGGTCGCCGGGCACTTCGGTAACCGCTTGCGTTTTTGGTTCCTGGGTCGTATTCCGAACCCACAACTGCGCCAAAACCGGTTCTGCCGCAGTTGCGATGACCAAAGCCAGACTGAGCAGTACGGTCAAAGTGGCCCGATGGCGTGATTTAGGTAGGGTTTTTTTCATTGATTTGGGGTAAAAGAGGTTGTGTGTCGCTTCGAAAGACCCGGTTCAACGCAGGATAATCGTATTGCCCTGACGGCTGATTTCGATCCCGTACAAATCGTGTAGTGCCTGCAACAGAATTTGTTCGTTTTCGAGGGAGATTTCACCACTCAGGGTTTTGTTGGTCAGCCCCGGATTATCAATTTTGACCGTCAGGCCAAAGGTATCTTCCAGCATCTGGGCCACTTCGGGCAGGGGCGTGTTTTCAAACACCAGGCGTTTTTCGGTCCAGGCGGCGTAGCGTTCGGCCCGCACGGCCTTTTTGGCCAGCGTAGGCCGTAGCGCCGACCATTCCACGGTTTCACCGGGATTCATCACCAGGGATTGCTGGTTGCTGAGGTTGTTTAGTTGAACCTTACCTTCTTTCAGGGTGACGCGCGTCAGGTTGCGGCGGGTATTGACGTTGAACTTCGTTCCCAACACGACGACGTCCAGCTTGCCCGTGTGAACCACAAAGCGGGCATTCGACTTCAGGTGCGTGATTTCAAAAAACGCCTCACCGTCGAGCGAAACGTTCCGCTCGGTGCCTTGCTGCCAGTCGTCCGTGTAACGAAGGGTTGAATTCGCATTGAGCGTGACGACGGAGCCGTCGGGCAATTGCAGCGTTTGGGTTTGACCGTAGGCCGTATGCTGTTCCGTCAAACCGGGGGTAGCCAGGCGCCAGTAGTATACGCCCAGACCCGATAGCAGCAGGAAAGCTGCCACCGAAGCCGCAATGGCCCAGCGCCGGGGCATCCGCCAGGGGTTGCGGTACACCTTGTTAAAAACTTGGGGTTGCGGTGCGGCGGTCGTTTGCTGGATACGTGCCCACAGGCCATTTACCTGCGCTTCCGCCAAGTGCCGGGTTTGGTATTGCGCCTGGCCCTGGTCGAGGGCCAGAACCGCCCGATGAGCTTCCTGCCAGAGAGGGTGCTTGTCCGGATGTTGCTGAAGCCAGTTGGCCCAGAACCGTTCCGTTTCGTCAGAAGGGTTTAGGGTGCTGTTGAGGAAATAGCTGTCATTCAGAAAATCCCCGAAAGAATACTGCTCGTATGGTTGCATGAGTGAGAATAAAAACGGACCCGAATCGATAAGTGGCTATAAATGCCAATCGGGGCCAGTTGTTACTCACTCTTTTTTGAAAAAATTAAACTATTTCGCAGAAAAGGCCCAAAAAGGCCCCCAACAGCCCGGACAGCAGGTGTCGGCGAAGTTCTTCGAGGGCGCGGAAGATCAAATTGTAGGCGGACTGCTGGTTGACCGACAGGATATCAGCCACTTGCTGGTAGTCGAGATCTTCAAAAAAGCGCAATTGCAAGGCTTCGCGCTGGCGGGGCGGCAATCGGTCGAGGTAGCGGGCGAGGCGTTCAAGAAGTACGTGTTCATCCTCCCCCCGAATCCATTCTTCTTCGTACGATGGGGTGGAGAGCGCCGCTACGTCAGTACCAAACTCCCCGGCGGGCGGCTGGCGTTGTTGCCTGCCGAGTTGATTGAAAATTCGGTTCTTAAGCGATTTGATGAGGTAGTATTTGATGGAGTCGGTGTCGCCAACGCGCTGGCGTTTAATCCAGATTTCTACGAAAACGTCGTGAATGCAATCCTGGATAAAATCCCCGTCGGCCTGGAGGCTCATGCCGTAACGAAAGAGGGTTTGGACGTGCTGGCGGTAGATGGTGGCAAATGCCTCCTCATCCCCCTCCCTGAATTGCTGCCAAATGATGGGATCGTCAGAGAGAGCCATTTACAAGCAGCATTTCGCGCGATTAGGGGAATGGGTTGAGAAATTTAGACGAAAAAGTAGGAAGCATCAAATGGGCCTGCCTTAGAATGAGTGGCAAATCAACAAAAAAGGGCGGTGGAATAGCCATTCCACCGCCCTTTTTTTTACCCCATCCCACCATTTTGTCCTGAGTAAAACGCCCGAAACCGAAAAAATTAAGCCCTGAATGGGGATTTTTTGAGAAGAATACAGCCTACAACAGCGAGCCAAACCCCCGGGAATCGAGCAGGGATTTTGATAAGTTGAAATACGCCGACACCGCCACAAACGGACTCATGGCGGGGGTGAATTCCCGGAGTTGGTCGCCCGCCCGGCTGACGGTCAGGCTGCGGAACGCCGCGACACCTGCTTCGACGGAGAGGTTGACGGGTTTGATAGGGCTGACGTTGAGCGATACACTGCCTTTCCACTGCCGGTACGCCAGCCGAATGGCATTCGGCCCGAACGCTGCCGCCTGGTACCCGGTGTTGAATCCCCCGGCGGAGACGCCGATTTCGCCCCAGGTTTTTTTATTCAGTCGTTGGGCGAGGGTTACCTGCACGGGGAGGATGACCGTCAGGCGCGTGTTTTTGGTGAACAGGCGCGTCTGCACCCCGGCGATGGGAACCGGCGTGATTTTCCCCGGTTCAAACAACACGCCGCCGCCGTAAAACCACTGCGTCCGCAGCCCCGCGATGCGTACCCGCACGGCCCCACCCATGCCGTAGGGCCGGGCCGTTTTGCGATCCAGAAGTTCGTCGGTTTCGCTGACGCCGATGCCCACGGCGTAGAGCCATATTTTGTCGCGCAAACTGGCGTGAATGCCCGTCAGCGCCGCCGAAGCGGTGTAAAACGGCTGTTTGACCGGGCTGATTTCGGGGTTGGGAAACGAAAACGTCGGTGCCCGGTAGCCGACGTTGACGGCCAGGAACATCTGGTTGATTTCGACGTCAATTTTCTTGAGTTTAAAATTGTGCAGTTTCAGCCCCGCGCCCCCCCGAATTGGGATGATGCCCTGCACGTTGAAGCGCGCGTAGCCAAACCTGGCGGTATCGCTCAGCCCCGCCGTGGGCATCACCTCCGCGCGGAGATTGACACCGGAGGCAAAAATGCGCGTGGGGGTAAAAAGTTGGGCCTGGGCCGAATAGCCAGCAGCGAGGAAGCAAATGCAGAGGATTTTTCGCATGAAACCGGAAGCAAAACTGAACGCGAACCTACAACGCCGGGCGGGTTTTTTCCGTATAAAAAAAAGCCCGTCGAGGGTAGAAATACCTCAACGGGCTACGTGTTTTGTCATCCTGACGTTAGGAAGGATCTCGTCGGGTGGTGAAGTACAAGGTCCCTCCTAACGTCGGGATGACAAAAAAGAGGTTTTTTTACTTGTCACCCGTTGCTTTGGTTTCAGGCATCAGTACGACTTTGATAAAATTAGGGCCAAACACCTTTTGCGCCATCGCCTTGACGGATTCCACCGTGACTTTATTGATGAGTTCGCCCGCCCGGAGGATATCTTTCGGGTTCTCGCCATCTTCGTAAGCCTGTGCCAGTTTGCCCAGCCAGTAGCGATTTTCGCGCTGTTGCACCTCAAGGGCGCGGCGGGCTTCGGCCTTAAACTTATCCAAATCCTTGGGGTCGGGGCCGTTCTTTTTAAGTTCCTCAACCATCGCCAGCGTCTTCGTAGCCAACTCGTCGACCCGACTGGGATTGGTGCCGTAGCCAATTCGGAATTGGTACCGCTGGGCGGGTCGTTTGCTCAGGCTCCCCGAACTGCTGATGCCGTACACGCCGCTTTCTTTTTCCCGGATTTCCTCAATGAGTTTGATATTGAGTACTTCTTCGAGTGCATCAAGATTGGCGATATTTTCGGGCGTGTAGGGGAGTTCACCGGAAAAAACCAGTTGCGCCGTGCTCTTTTCGTCCACGCCTTTGTAGACCGTTTTGGTAATTTTGCCTTTGGGAACCCGGATGCCCAAATCTTTGTACGATTCTTTTTTGCCGGTGCCGGGCAGCGTACCGAGGTACTTTTCGAGCAGGGGCGTGATCTCCTCAACCTTGAAATTACCGACGAAGAAATACGTAAAATCGGAGGCGTTGCCGAAGCGCTCGCCGTAAATTTTCAGCGAAGGATCGAGGCTGATTTTATCGATGTCTTCGGGTTTCATCGGCATCCGGCGCGGATTGTAACCGCCGAGTACCGCCGAGAGCGTGTCGTAAAAAACACCCTGGGGATTAGGCGTGGCCATTTTCTGCACCAACTGGTCGCGTTCGTTGCTCAGAAAACCCTTCACCACGGCGGGGTCTTTGCGGGGGTTCGTCACGTAGGCATAAATCAGTTGCAGCGCCGTTTCGAGGTCTTTTGGCGAAGCCGCGCCCTGAAATCCTTCCGACAATTCGCCCACGAACGGGCTGACGTTGGCTACTTTTCCGGTCAAATACTTTCGCAGTTGGGTCGACGAAAAATCCGCCACGCCGCCCTGCGCCGCCAACGCGTTGGAGTAGTCGGCGTTGTAATAATCCTGCATCGAATACAGCGAGGTGCCGCCGGGGCTGTAGGCCGAAATCAGGATTTCATCGTTTTTGAAATCGGTCGGTTTCAGCACCACGCGCAGACCGTTGCCGAGGGTCAGTTCGGTCACGCCGAGTTCGGAGACGGTTTTGGTGGAAGCCACTTTGCCGCCCGCCGGGAGGGTCGCCAGCAGGGGTTTCGTGATCACTTCATCCACGTAAGCCTGCACGTCGTTCCCGGCGCTGTTGATCCAGGTGAGCAATTGTTGCTCCGTGGGTAATGTATCCTTGTCTTTTTCCGGGGCCATCACCACCACGGCGCGGTTTTCCTTCGTGATGTATTTGGTGGCAATGCCGTTGACTTCGCCAAGCGTGATTCCCGGCAACTGGGCTTTCACAAAATCGTAGTAGTACTCGATGCCCATCGAAGAGGCACCGTCGATAAAATTACTGACGTACAGAAAAGCCAGTTGCTGGGAGTTGGTTTTGTCTTTTTCCTTAAACCGTTTTTCGGTGCCGGTGAGCAATTGCTGCTTGGCCCGGTCGAGTTCAGTGGCGGTAAAACCAAATTTCTGCGCCCGGATATTTTCGTCCAAAACTGCCTTCAGCCCGCGCTCCAACGCCCCCGTTTTAGCCACAACGAAACTTTGAAAGGCGTCGTATTTGCCCAGGAAACCACCCACACTCCCACCCC
>JAJAZB010000061.1 GCA_026785975.1 Cytophagaceae bacterium
CAACTGCACCGGGCCAGGGCACTTTTGCAGGAGTGGGTTGAAAAAATGGATAAGGCCGCAAATAAATCAACCTATGGAAAAGCATTCTTTTGATCGTCGTCTGGCCGAGCACCTCAGGCAGCACGAGAAAACGCCCCGTCCTGAGGCTTGGAAACGCCTTGAGGAATGCCTGGGCAGAAAGGAGGAACGGCGTCGCATCATTCCGTTTTGGTACTACGGCGTGGCGGCTTCAGTGGCGGTGTTGCTGCTGGCTGGAACTTGGTGGTGGGGTCACTCTGACCTTGACGTTCAGCCTCAGGTGGCCGTCAAAACGCACCCCAAAACACCGCTAACCGAGCAAGTATTGGTGCCCGGTCCGGCGAAGCCAGTCACGCCGCAGATCGTTTTACCAGAAACTGTATCTACGCCAAACCAGTTGGCCGCTCGACCAGCTAAAGCACCACGCACAGACCAAAATAAACCTGCGCGACAAGTTGTCAAAGTAGAAGTGCCCAACGAAAATGTGGGAGCCGATACTTCAGCGGAGGTAACTGTCGTGGAACCGAGTCTAAATCAAGTCGTTCCACCTATCGGACTACCGACCACTCCGGCGATCGCCACTACCGAGCGTCAAACATTGACGGTAGAAAGTCCCCGCTCAAACTCAACCTTAATCGTGAAACTTACCGGTCCTGATACTGAATCGGAAGCGCAGGTTCGCAAACGCTCACGCGCAAGAAGGATTTTCAACCAGTTGAAAAACGCGAAAAATGGAGAGCAGGTCGATTGGAAAGAAGTAGGCTTCAACCCGAATGCGATTTTGGCCCGGGCCGAAGAAAAAATCGAACGTAACACTGAAAAAGTCAATCAATCCTACCGAAACCTGAAGGAGAAAACCAATTTCTGACGCTGTAACACCATGAAAAATTATCTGCTACTTCTGTTCATCCTGCTGACCGCGCTTGCCCAGGCAAAAGCCGCCGAACCCCGCGATTCCGTAATCGTCCAGTTTGGGAATAAATCGAAAATTATCATCTACACCCAAAACAAGGGGGATTTTCGGAAACTGCAAAAATACGACGTTAACGCACTCCTCCGGGATTTAGGCGTTAAAATCGACTCGATTTCTCCCAACGAAACCCGCCTCATCGTGACCGAGGCCGATGGCCGGATTTATCTTAAAGATTCCGTGCGACGCACGGAGCGCAACAGCGACGACGAAAAGGATTACGTACGCATCGGAATTCGGGGAATCCACGTCAAAGATGGCAACGATGAGGTACACGTGAGTTGGGACGGGATCCACGTCAGGGATGGCAACGAGGAAATTAACATTGGTCGGGCCGATACGGCTCGCTCGGGCAACCGCCGTCGCAATCAATGGTCCAATCACGGCGGTTTCTACCTGCACCTGGGCCTCGACAACTACACGGGTTCGGGCAATAGTAATCCTTCGGCCAATAGTGAATTTGATTTACGCCCCTTCGGCTCCCGCTACCTTGCGTTGGGATGGATGCGGGGTGCCAACCTGGTCAAGGGTGAAAAGGCCTCGCTTTCGTTGAACCTAGGCGTGGAGTTTTCCTGGTACAATTTCATGTTTGATGGCAACAACGTTACGCGTAAAAATGATAGCTTGGGACGGGTTGTTTTTACAGAATTCCCGGAGAAACTTCGTAAGAGCAAGTTGACTGTTGCCTACGTTAACGTGCCTATTATGCCAACCATCAGTTTTCGTAACTCAGGAATCACCTACATCGGTTTGGGCGGGTACGCGGGGTACCGTCTCGATAGTTACACCAAAATCAAGCGCAGCGACGGTACCAAAGACCGCGAACACGGTGGCTACTATCTCAACAATTTCAGGTACGGTCTGCGTGCTGAGATCGGTATTCGCAAATTCCCCGATTTCTTCGTCAATTACGACCTGAACCCCTTATTCGTGGAAGGACGCGGCCCTAAGTTGAACGCGCTCAGTTTCGGAATACGGCTCTAATCAACAGTCAGGATGATTAGTGGAAGGTTCCGGTCACAATGACCGGAACCTTCGGCGTTTAGCGCGGAATATTTTTTCAACCCAAACTTTGAGAATTTCCCGAAAGCACCTACTTTTGCAACTCCATTGGCAAAAGTGCCTTTGAAACGTGCTGATTTTGTAGCGAAAGGGGATATACCAGAGTGGCCAAATGGGGCAGACTGTAAATCTGCTGGCTTATGCCTTCGGTGGTTCGAATCCATCTGTCCCCACTTTTCAGTGACCAGTCATCAGTGTTCAATGAACAGCATTTCTGAGCACTGGTCACTGAAAACGCGGGAGTAGCTCATTTGGTAGAGCGATAGCCTTCCAAGCTATAGGTGGCGGGTTCGAGCCCCGTCTCCCGCTCAGTTGATTTACGAATTGGGACTTACGAGTTAATGAAATTTCTAAAATCGTAACTCGTAATTCCCAAGTCGTAAGTCAACATCGGCCGTTGTAGCTCAGGGGTAGAGCACTTCCTTGGTAAGGAAGAGGTCAGGGGTTCAAATCCCCTCAACGGCTCACTTGAATTGCTTCCCTCTCCCAGCCGGAGCGGGAATTTTTTGCCTAAGCGAATCAAGTTTGTTATTCGCAACTCGAATTACCAATCACAATACAAACCAAATTTAGATACTTTCAATCATGGCTAAAGAACTCTTTGATCGTTCCAAACCCCACGTAAACATCGGTACGATTGGCCACGTTGACCACGGGAAAACGACCCTAACGGCTGCCATTACGAAGGTGTTGTCAGAGAAAGGTCTGGCCGAAAAGAAAGACTTTTCGCAGATTGACAACGCCCCTGAAGAACGTGAGCGCGGAATTACCATCAACACGGCGCACGTTGAATATTCAACGCTCAAGCGTCACTACGCACACGTTGACTGCCCCGGCCACGCCGACTATGTGAAAAACATGGTAACGGGTGCCGCTCAGATGGACGGTGCCATTCTCGTCGTAGCGGCCACCGACGGCCCGATGCCCCAAACGCGTGAGCACATTCTACTGGCCCGTCAGGTTGGAGTACCCCAGCTCGTTGTGTTTATGAATAAAGTAGACATGGTCGATGACCCTGAACTGCTCGAATTGGTGGAAATGGAAATCCGCGAACTGTTGAGTTTCTACGAATTCGACGGCGACAATATTCCCATCATTCAAGGTTCGGCCCTGGGTGGCCTCAACGGCGACGCGAAGTGGGTAAAAACCATCGACGATCTGATGGATGCGGTGGATGATTTCATTCCTATGCCGATTCGTTTGACCGATCAGCCTTTCCTGATGCCGGTCGAAGACGTGTTCTCGATTACAGGTCGGGGTACGGTGGCCACGGGGCGTATCGAGCGCGGTATCATCAACTCGGGTGAGCAAGTCGAAATCCTGGGTATGGGTGCCGAAAACCTGAAATCGGTGGTAACGGGTGTAGAAATGTTCCGTAAAATCCTGGATCGCGGCGAAGCGGGCGACAACGTTGGTCTGCTGCTGCGCGGGATTGAAAAAACGGACATTCGCCGGGGGATGGTAATCTGCAAGCCAGGTTCGGTGAAGCCCCACCAACACTTCAAAGCGGAGATTTACGTGCTGTCGAAAGAAGAAGGAGGTCGTCACACGCCGTTCTTCAACAAGTACCGTCCGCAGTTTTACTTCCGCACCACCGACGTAACGGGCGAAATCAAACTCCCCGAAAACGTAGAAATGGTGATGCCTGGTGATAACATCACGATTGACGTGACGCTTATCAACAAGATCGCTATGGAAAAAGGGCTTCGCTTCGCTATCCGTGAAGGGGGTCGTACGGTAGGGGCCGGTCAGGTGACTGAAATCCTCGACTAAGTCAAAAATAGTTAATCGTGAATGGTTACTAGTTATTCGGGTTATTTATGTCCCAATCAACAAATAACCATTCACGATTAACCTTAATTTTCAAGAAACAAAGTGCATATCTTTCATGAGTATGCACTTGTTTTTTTGTAAAAAGTCGTATTTTTGCAGTCCGTTTTGGCAGGCTGCTTCTGCGATTGCTAATTACGGGTGTAGTTCAAGGGTAGAATAGCGGTCTCCAAAACCGTTGATGGGAGTTCGAATCTCTCCACCCGTGCGCTTTCTAAAGTTTGCAGGTTGGTCGGGCTACAGTCTCATTTTGGAACGAGAATTGTGTAAGTCAACTCCAAAACACTTGCAAAACGTAACATCAATACCACCATGAACAAGGTCGCGGAATTATTCAAAGCCTCTTACAACGAGGTCACCCAGTATATCACCTGGCCTAAATTTACTGATTTGCAGGCCAGTTCAACCCTGGTGTTGGTGGCCTCGCTGATTTTCGCCCTGATGGTTGGAGTCATTGACTTCGTCTTCAAGAATGTGCTCGACCTGTACTACAGTTCGTTCTAACCCTTTTAGCTGAACGAATCATGACAACTGGCGTAAACTGGTATGTACTACGGGCGGTTTCGGGGCAGGAAAAAAAAGTAAAGTCCTACCTGGAAAACGAAGTGAATCGTCAGGGTCTGATGGAACTGGTTCCGCAAATTCTGATTCCGTCGGAAAAAATATTTGAAATGCGCAACGGCAAAAAACGGGTGCGTGAAAAAGCATTTTTTCCGGGATACATCATCATCTCCGCTGATTTGTCGAATGGAGAAGTCAATCACCTGATTACCAGTATGCCGGGGGTCATTGGATTTTTGAGCGCATCGGATGGTAAGACTTCCAAGCAACCCATTCCCCTCCGTCAGGCCGAGATCAACCGGATTCTGGGTAAGGTTGATGAAGTGACTCAGGAATCGGCTACCCCCACGGTTTCATTCCTGAAGGGTGAAAGTGTTAAAGTGATGGACGGCCCCTTCAGCGGATTTACCGGAACGGTTGAAGAGATTTTTGACGAAAAGAAAAAACTGAACGTAATGGTCAAGATCTTCGGTCGCAATACGCCTGTCGAATTGAACTACGCGCAGGTGGAAAAGGAAGGTTAGGAATTTGAGAATGTGCTAATTTCTAATGGGTCAATTAGCAAGTTCATAGTATTGAAAATTCGCTTGTAGAATTTATAACGTGCTAAATAACGAGTTCTTAACATTATAAATCAGCACATTAAAAAGCTTCTCCAGTACGGTCGGTGTCTGTGCCAACCCGCTTCCAGGGCGTACAACGACAGCGACTCTTTTTTAGTAACGACAAACGCTTTTTCATAATGGCAAAGGAAATAGGCGGCTACGTGAAGCTGCAAGTAAAAGGTGGTCAGGCCAATCCATCGCCCCCGATTGGGCCAGCGTTGGGTTCCAAAGGGTTGAACATCATGGAATTCTGCAAGCAGTTCAATGCCCGTACCCAGGACAAAGCGGGTACGATACTGCCGGTGCTGATTACGTACTACAAAGACAAGTCGTTTGAGTTCGTCATCAAAACCCCGCCAGCACCCATTTTGTTGCTCGAAGCGGCCAAGTTGAAACTGGGTTCGGCCCAGCCCAACCTCCTGAAAGTAGGTTCGGTTACCTGGGATCAGGTTCGGACAATTGCCGAAACCAAGATGCCGGACCTGAATTGTTTCACCGTAGAATCTGCCATGAAAATGGTAGCGGGAACCGCCCGCAGCATGGGTATCACAGTGACCGGCGCGAAGCCGTTTTGAGTCACGGTAAAACGTATTGAAAGACAATGGCAAAATTGACTAAAAAACAGAAAGAAGCACTTTCTAAATACGACCCGGCTAAAGCACTATCGCTGGAAGCTGCGGCTGACGTATTGAAGCAGATTTCGTACGCGAAATTTGACGCTTCCGTGGATATAGATGTACGCCTCGGCGTAGATCCCCGTAAAGCCGACCAGATGGTTCGTGGCGTTGTCGCTTTACCCCACGGTACGGGTAAAGAGGTGCGTGTACTGGTCCTTTGTTCGCCCGACAAGGAAGCCGAAGCTACCGCCGCTGGTGCCGATTTTGTGGGTCTCGACGAATTTATCCAGAAAATCGAACAAGGCTGGACGGATGTCGACGTCATTATCACGATGCCGACGGTCATGGCTAAGATTGGACGTCTGGGTAAAATTTTGGGTCCCCGGGGTTTGATGCCCAACCCGAAGTCGGGTACGGTAACGCTCGACGTAGGCAAAGCCGTGAAAGAAGTGAAAGCCGGTAAAATCGATTTCAAAGTAGACAAGACGGGCATCATCCATACCTCCGTTGGGAAGGTGTCGTTTAGCCCCGAAAAGATCGCCGAGAACGCCCAGGAAGTAATCAAAACGTTGATGCGACTGAAGCCTTCTTCGGCCAAAGGAACCTACGTGCGGAGCATCTATTTGTCGAGCACGATGAGTCCGAGCGTTGCGATCGACCAAACCACCGTAAACGGCCTCTAAGTCATGACCAGAGAAGAAAAAGGCACCATGATTTCGGAGTTGAGCGAAAAATTTGCGGCAACTCCCTATTTCTACATTACCGATGCCTCAGGGATGTCGGTGGCAGAAACCAACAACCTGCGCCGGAAGTGTTTCGAAGCGGGCGTTGAGTACCGCGTGGTAAAAAACACCCTGATTGCCAAAGCACTCGAGACACTCCCGACCGACTATGAACCGTTTAATGAAAGCGTACTGAAAGGCTTCAGCGGGGTGATGTTTCACCCGGAGTCGGGTAAAGTTCCCGCCAAGTTGATCAAGGACGTCATCCGGGCGGGCAACGCGAAGATCAAACTGAAAGGTGCTTCCGTGGATACGGCGCTGTTTATCGGCCACGACCAACTCGATACGCTGCTAAACCTGAAGTCGAAACAGGAACTCGTTGGCGAAATCATCGGGTTGTTGCAATCGCCCGCCAAGAACGTCATCGGCGGTTTGCTGGGTGCTGGTAACAAGTTGGCTGGCATTCTTAAAACGCTCTCGGAGCGCGAAGAGAAATAATTTGAGAATTTGAAAATGTGCTAATTTGAAAATTTAACAGTACCCATTTTCAAGTTCTCGAATTTTCACATTCTCAAATTAATAACCTGGCTTCCAAGACCAATTAATACACTTTAAGTTTCATTTGTAACCAATCTTAACAACGAATACAATGGCAGATTTGAAAGCCTTTGCTGAACAGTTGGTCAGCCTGACTGTTAAAGAAGTAAACGAACTGGCCTCGATCCTGAAGGACGAGTACGGTATTGAACCCGCTGCTTCGGCCCCGATGATGGTAGCTGGTGGCGGCGGTGGTGCCGATGAAGCTGCCCCGGCTGTTGCCGAGAAAACAGCGTTCGACGTGATCTTGAAAGCCCCCGGCGCGGCTAAGTTGGCCGTTGTAAAACTGGTGAAAGACCTGACGGGTCTGGGCCTGAAGGAAGCGAAAGAACTCGTTGATAATGCTCCCCGTGCTGTAAAAGAAGGCGTCGCTAAAGACGAAGCCGAAGCCCTGCGCAAAGCGCTCGAAGAAGCAGGTGCCGAAGTAGAAGTTAAGTAAACTGCGCTCCGGTTTCGCACCGGAACCGCACCGGATAGACCTGGCATACGTGTCAGGTCTATTCCTGTTTGTTGAAGGGCTGCATAAGCCCAAACTCTTTCCTAAAATACCCGCGTTTTTTTCTGAAACACTTCGTCCAATCGTAGGGACGCCAGCAGAGGGAAAAAAGCGTTTTCCGCTACGAGGCAATTACCTGAGAGTGAAACCATTCCTTTGGTTTCGATGTTAGCCAGAGCCGTCCTGCGAGCGCAGTATCTGGCCCTGGACCCTTTCAGACAGAACAACCTAAACGCTTTTTGCCTTGGCGAAACAAACTCAAAATCTCAGACACAATTTTGCGTCGATTATCTCGGTGATTGATTATCCCGACTTTCTCGACATCCAGCTTCAGTCGTTCCGGGAATTTTTCCAGTTGGAAACCGCCGCTGAACACCGCAACCAGGAAGGATTGTTTAAAGTGTTTTCGGAGAACTTTCCGATTTCGGACTCCCGCGAAAACTTCGTACTGGAATTTATTGATTACTCCGTTGATCCCCCCAAATACTCGGTCGACGAGAGCATTGATCGGGGGCTAACCTACTCAGTACCGTTGAAAGCTAAGTTGCGCCTATCCTGCAACGACGCTGACAACGAGGACTTTGAAACCATCGAACAGGAAGTTTTCCTGGGCAATATCCCCTACATGACTGAGCGGGGTTCGTTCGTCATCAATGGGGCCGAGCGGGTTATCGTTTCTCAATTGCACCGCTCGCCGGGTGTGTTCTTTGCCCAGAGCAAGCACACCAACGGCACCAAACTCTATTCGGCCCGGATTATTCCTTTTAAAGGTTCCTGGATTGAATTTGCGACGGACGTCAACAACGTCATGTACGCGTACATCGACCGGAAGAAGAAATTCCCGGTGACGACGTTGTTGCGGGCCATCGGTTTCGGCTCGGACAAAGAAATCCTTGACCTGTTTGGGTTGTCGGAGGAAATTCAATCCACACCCGCTGCGTTGAAAAAAGCCGTGGGTCGTCGCTTGGCTGCTCGGGTGCTGCGTACCTGGCAGGAAGATTTTGTTGACGAAGACACCGGCGAAGTGGTTTCGATTGACCGGAACGAAATCCTGCTCGAACGGGATTCGGCGGTTGCCGCCGAAGACATCGAAACGATTTTGGAATCGGGTGTGAAGTCGATTATCCTGCACAAGGAGGATATGAACGTGGCCGATTACAACATCATTTACAATACGTTACAAAAAGACTCATCGAACTCGGAGAAAGAAGCCGTAGAGCAAATCTACCGGCAACTGCGCAACACCGAGGCTCCCGATGAGCAAACCGCCCGGGATATCATCCAGAGTTTGTTCTTCTCCGACAAACGCTACGATTTGGGCGATGTCGGTCGGTACCGGATCAACAAAAAACTCGGCCTTGAAATCAACGCGGATACGAAAGTACTGACCACGCAGGACATCGTGTCCATCGTGAAGTACCTCATTGGTCTGATTAACTCCAAGGCCGTTGTCGATGATATTGACCACTTGAGCAATCGCCGGGTGCGCACGGTGGGCGAGCAACTTTACGCCCAGTTTGGCGTGGGTCTGGCCCGCATGGCGCGGACGATCAAGGAACGTATGAACGTGCGCGACAATGAGGATTTCAAGCCCGTCGACCTGATTAACGCCCGGACGCTGTCGTCGGTGATCAACTCCTTTTTTGGGACGAATCAGCTTTCGCAGTTCATGGACCAGACCAACCCCCTGGCCGAAATTACGCACAAGCGGCGGATGTCGGCACTGGGACCGGGTGGTCTGAGTCGCGAACGGGCGGGCTTCGAGGTGCGCGACGTACACTACACCCACTACGGGCGTTTGTGTACGATTGAAACCCCGGAAGGCCCCAACATCGGCTTGATTTCTTCGCTGTGCGTACACGCAAAAATCAACCCGATGGGTTTCATCGAAACGCCGTATCGTTTCATTGAGAACGGTAAAGTTTCGATGGATAAACCGGTCATATTCCTGACCGCCGAAGAAGAAGATGGGCACCACATCGCCCAGGCCAATGTGTTGATCGACAAAAAAGGAAACTTCAAAGTTGATCGCATCAAAGCCCGCTACGAAGGTGACTTCCCGCTGATTGGTCCCGACAAGGCCACGTACATGGACGTCGCCCCCAACCAGATTGTGTCGGTGGCTGCTTCGTTGATTCCGTTCCTGGAACACGACGATGCCAACCGCGCGCTGATGGGATCGAACATGCAACGCCAGGCCGTGCCGCTGTTGCGTCCCGAAGCGCCCATCGTGGGTACGGGTCTCGAAGCGCGCGTGGCGATTGACTCGCGTGCTTTAGTAGTGGCCGAAGGAAACGGGGTGATTGAAGCCGTCGATGCGACCAGAATCGTTGTCAAATACGAACGCACTGCCGATGAGCGATTGACGAGTTTTGAAGGGGATTCCAAAACGTACAACCTCATCAAATTCCGTCGTACCAACCAGGATACGACGATCAACCTTCGCCCGATTGTGTTTAAAGGCGAAAAGGTAAATAAAGGCCAGGCCTTGTGCGAAGGTTACGCCACCAACAACGGTGAACTGGCCCTGGGCCGCAACATGAAAGTGGCCTTCATGCCCTGGCAGGGATACAACTTTGAGGACGCGATTGTGATTTCGGAGCGGGTCGTGCGCGACGATATTTTCACTTCGATTCACATTGAAGAATTCGAGTTGGAAGTACGGGACACCAAGCGCGGTGAAGAGGAACTGACGTCGGAAATTCCGAACGTCAGTGAGGAAACGGTTAAAAACCTCGACGAAAATGGCATCGTGCGCGTGGGTGCGGACGTAAAGGAAGGCGATATTCTTATCGGTAAAATCACTCCGAAGGGCGAAACCGATCCGACGCCGGAAGAAAAACTGCTCCGGGCCATCTTTGGCGACAAAGCGGGCGACGTGAAAGATGCTTCCAAAAAAGCACCTCCTTCGCTCAAAGGCGTTGTGGTCGATACCAAGTTGTTCAGCCGTCCGAAGAAAGACAAAGACGTGCGCGAGAAGTCGAAAGGCGATATGCGTATTCTGCTGAAGCGTTACGGTAAAGAACTGGCCGATGCGCGGTTGACCATGATTGGTAAAATGGAGGAGATGCTCGAAGGCAAAACTTCCCAGGGTATCAAGCACAAATTCGGTCAGGAGATCCTGAGTAAAGGCACAAAGTTTACCCGGCGCAACATCGAAGACGTGTTGTTCCCCGACAAAAACCTGTACCGTGACGAAAGCGGCTACAACGTGCCCGAAGAGGTGAACCTGCTGGCCGACATGGTGCTGGACAACTGGACGGAAGACGCCCACACCAATGGTTTGCTGATGAGAATGGTGAAAAACTACCTCGTCAAGCGGAACGAAATCGCGGGTCGCTTCAAGCGCGAGCGGTTTACACTGGAGGTGGGTGATGAACTGCCGGCGGGTATCGTGAAACTGGCCAAAGTGTACATTGCCAAAAAGCGTAAGCTGAAGGTGGGTGATAAAATGGCCGGTCGTCACGGGAACAAAGGGGTCGTCGCGCGGATTGTCCGCGATGAAGATATGCCCTTCCTGGAAGACGGTACGCCGGTTGATATCGTATTGAACCCGCTGGGGGTGCCTTCCCGGATGAACCTGGGCCAGATTTACGAAACCGTACTGGCCTGGGCGGGTGAAAAGTTAAAGAAAAAGTACGCGACGCCGATTTTCGATGGTGCCACCGAAGAGCAGGTATCCGCTGAACTAACGGCGGCTGGTCTGCCCGAATTTGGCCGCACGTACCTCTACGACGGCCTGAGTGGCGAGCGTTTTGATCAGCCGGTCACCGTTGGTATTATTTATATGCTGAAACTGGGTCACCTGGTCGATGACAAGATGCACGCCCGTTCCATCGGACCCTACTCGCTCATCACGCAGCAACCGCTGGGTGGGAAGGCGCAGTTTGGTGGTCAGCGTTTCGGTGAAATGGAAGTTTGGGCGCTCGAAGCCTTCGGCGCGGCGCATATTCTCCAGGAAATTCTGACGGTGAAATCAGACGACGTCATTGGCCGGGCCAAAGCCTACGAAGCCATCGTCAAGGGTGAAAATATGCCCAAGCCCAACATTCCTGAATCATTCAACGTATTGATTCACGAATTGCGCGGGTTGGCGTTGGAGATTACGTTAGAGTAAAAAGTATCATGTACTAAGTATCAGGGATCAAGTGCAAAGTTCAACACTTCGTACATAAGACCTGATACTTAATACCTTTCTCAGACACATTTTCACAAAAAACACTCGAAAATGTCATTCAAAAAGAACCGCAAGTTCACCAGTGACTTTCAAAAAGTCACCATTAGTCTGGCCTCGCCGGAATCGATTCTGGAAAGTTCGTATGGCGAAGTAACGCAGCCCGAAACCATCAACTACCGGACGTACAAGCCGGAAATGGGCGGCCTGTTTTGCGAGCGCATCTTTGGGCCGGTGAAAGACTGGGAATGCCATTGCGGAAAATACAAGCGTATTCGCTACAAAGGCATCATCTGCGACCGTTGCGGCGTGGAGGTGACCGAGAAGAAAGTGCGCCGCGAACGCATGGGCCACATCGAATTGGTGGTTCCGGTGGCGCACATTTGGTACTTCCGCAGTTTGCCCAACAAAATCGGCTACCTGCTCGGTCTTTCGACCAAAAAACTCGATCAGGTTATTTATTACGAACGGTACGTCGTCGTGCAGGCCGGGATTACCGAGAAGGAATACCTGGAATTCCTGACCGAGGACGAGTATCTCGATATCATCGACAAACTCCCCCGCGAAAATCAACTCCTGCCGGACACCGATCCACAGAAGTTTATCGCGAAAATGGGAGCCGATTCGCTCGTGATGCTGTTGAGCCGGATCAAACTCGACGAACTGTCGTACGAACTGCGGCACAACGCCGCCACTGACAACTCGCAGCAACGTAAGGCCGAGGCATTGAAGCGCCTGAAGGTTGTCGAGGCGTTTCGTGAGGCGCAGACCCGTATCGAAAACCGCCCCGAGTGGATGATTATCCGCATGGTGCCGGTGATTCCGCCCGAACTCCGCCCACTCGTGCCACTCGACGGCGGACGTTTTGCCACGTCTGACCTGAACGATTTGTACCGCCGGGTCATCATCCGCAACAATCGCTTGAAGCGTTTGATCGAAATCAAGGCGCCCGAAGTGATTTTACGGAACGAAAAACGGATGCTTCAGGAGGCCGTCGATTCACTCTTCGACAACAGTCGTAAAGTCAATGCCGTCCGTTCGGAAGGTAACCGCGCGCTCAAGTCGCTGTCGGATATGCTCAAAGGCAAGCAAGGACGTTTCCGTCAAAACCTGCTGGGTAAGCGTGTCGACTACTCGGGTCGTTCGGTGATCGTGGTGGGTCCTGAACTCAAATTGCACGAATGCGGATTGCCGAAAGACATGGCCGCTGAGTTGTTCAAGCCGTTTGTCATTCGTAAACTCATTGAGCGAGGCATCGTGAAAACGGTGAAATCAGCCAAGAAAATCGTGGACCGGAAGGACCCCGTCGTGTGGGATATTCTGGAAAACGTACTCAAAGGCCACCCTGTGCTGCTCAACCGCGCGCCCACGTTGCACCGTTTGGGTATTCAAGCCTTCCAGCCCAAGTTGATCGAAGGCAAGGCGATTCAGTTGCACCCGCTGGTGTGTACCGCCTTCAACGCCGACTTTGACGGTGACCAGATGGCCGTTCACGTGCCGCTGGGCCACGAAGCCGTACTCGAAGCGTCGCTGTTGATGCTGGCTTCGCACAACATCCTGAACCCGGCCAACGGCGCACCCATCACGGTGCCCTCGCAGGACATGGTGCTCGGGCTTTATTACGTAACCAAAGGCCGCAGAAACCTGCCGGAGTACCCCATTTCGGGTGAAGGCATGATTTTCTACGGCCCCGAAGAAGTGGTGATTGCCATCAACGAAGGGCGCGTTTCCAAGCATGCCCTGATCAAGTGTCGGGTGAACATCCGTAACTCCGAAACCGGAGAACTCGAAAATCAACTGATTGACACAGTTGCTGGTCGAATCCTGTTCAACCAGCACGTGCCCGAAGAAGTAGGTTACATCAATGAACTGCTAACCAAGAAAAAACTCCAGCAGATCATTTCCAACATCTTTAAAATCGCCGGGGGTGCCCGCACGGCGCAATTCCTCGATGATATCAAGGAGTTGGGCTTCCGTATGGCTTTCAAAGGCGGGCTGTCGATTGGTTTGTCGGACGTGAAAATCCCTGATACCAAAGCGCCGCTCGTGCAGAAAGCCGCTGAAGAAGTAACGGCGGTAACCGACAACTACCTGATGGGTCTGATTACGGACAACGAACGCTACAACCAGGTGATTGACATTTGGACGCGCGTGAATTCGCAGATCACCGAAACGCTCATGAAGCAGTTGGAAGCCGATCAGGGCGGTTTCAACTCGATTTACATGATGATGCACTCGGGGGCACGTGGTTCGCGGGAGCAGATTCGGCAGTTGGGCGGAATGCGTGGTTTGATGGCCAAGCCGCAGAAAAACCTGCAAGGTTCGGTCGGCGAAATCATTGAAAACCCCATTTTGTCGAACTTCAAAGAAGGTCTCGACGTACTGGAATACTTCATCTCGACGCACGGTGCCCGGAAAGGTCTGGCGGATACGGCGTTGAAAACGGCGGATGCCGGTTACCTGACCCGTCGTCTGCACGACGTGGCGCAGGACGTAATCATCAACGAGGAAGACTGTGGTACGCTGCGCGGTCTCCAGGTTTCGGCCCTCAAGGACAACGAAGACATCGTTGAACCGCTGAAGGAGCGTATTCTGGGCCGGGTATCGGTACACGACGTGCTTGACCCGCTTTCGGGCGCACTCATCGTAAAAGCTGGTGATGAAATTACGGAGGAAGTCACCGATGTCATCGAGGAGACGAGTATTGAAAACGTCGAGATCCGCTCGGTGTTGACCTGTGAAACTCGTAACGGAGTGTGTGCCAAGTGTTACGGCCGCAACCTGGCCTCGGGTCGGATGGTGAGCATTGGTGAAGCCGTTGGGGTGATTGCCTCGCAATCCATTGGCGAACCGGGTACGCAGTTGACCCTTCGCACCTTCCACGTGGGTGGTACGGCGCAGAACATTGCGCTTGACGCCAACATCAAAGCCAAATTTGATGGAACAATTCGTTTCGACGAATTGATTCGGACGGTTGAAACGACGGCCCCTGATGGTGAACAATCCACGGTGGTGATGGGTCGTTCGGGCGAAGTCCAAATTATCCAGGACGAAACCGGTCAGGTGCTCATTTCCAGCAACGTGCCTTACGGCGCTTACCTGCGCGTGAAGGACGGGCAGAAGGTGAAGAAAGGCGACGAAATCTGTATCTGGGATCCGTTTAACGCCGTGATTTTGTCGGAAAACGACGGGATAGTCGCATTTGAGGCCATCGAAGAAGGGATTACGTTCAAAGAAGAGTTTGACGAACAAACCGGCTTCAAGGAAAAAGTAATCACTGAAAGCCGCGACAAAACCAAAAACCCGGCGATCTTGATCAAGGGCAGTGAGTCGAAAGACTACAATATGCCCGTTGCCGCCCGTTTGGTGGTCGAAACCGGCGCGAAAATCAAGGCTGGTCAGATTCTGGCTAAGATTCCCCGCTCGGCGGGTAAAACCCGCGATATTACGGGTGGTCTGCCCAGGGTGACTGAACTCTTCGAAGCCCGTAACCCGTCGAACCCGGCGGTTGTTTCGGAAATCGACGGAGTCGTGACTTATGGTGGTATCAAACGGGGTAACCGCGAGATTTACATCAAGGGCAAGGACGAAACCGAGAAGAAGTATCTCGTGCCGCTGTCGAAGCATATTCTGGTGCAGAACAACGACTTTGTTCGCGCCGGGGTACCGCTCTCCGACGGAGCCGTGACGCCTTCCGATATCCTCGACATCAAAGGCCCGACTGCTGTGCAGGAGTACCTTGTGAATGAAATTCAGGAAGTGTACCGTCTGCAAGGCGTGAAGATCAACGATAAGCACATCGAGTGTATCGTCCGTCAGATGATGCAGAAGGTGGAAATCATCGAAGCCGGTGACACCAGCTTCTTGCAAGGGCAGATGGTCGACAAGTGGACCTTCCGCGAGGAAAACGACAGCATTCTCGATAAGAAAGTTGTGATGGAAGCGGGCGATTCGACTAATTTCAAAGTCGGTCAGATCATCACCGCCCGGGCACTGCGCGACGAAAACTCCAGCCTCAAGCGCCGCGACACGGCCATTGTGACCGTGCGCGACGCGGAAGCTGCCGTTTCGCAGCCCACGTTGATGGGGATCACGCAGTCGTCGTTGGGTACGGAATCGTTCATCTCGGCGGCTTCCTTCCAGGAAACCACCAAGGTGTTGAGCGAGGCCTCGATCCGCGCCAAGTCCGACACGCTCGAAGGACTCAAGGAAAACGTCATCGTGGGTCACCTCATCCCGGCCGGGACGGGTGTACGCCGCTACCTGGATTTGCTCGTCAACTCGAAAGAAGAGATGGAGCACTTCGTGGAAGTGAAGGAAAAGCCCACGAAAAAGCGCCGCGAACTGGCATAAGCTGGTTCGCTGAAGTTGAAAACGCCGTCGGCCCCGAGTGCTCGGGCCGACGGCGTTTTTTGTTTGAGCTTGAAAATCAGTAGGTTTGGAACACGAATTATAAACGCTACCAAAAATATATTCTCGCACTAACTCCCCAATTTACACCCACTTTTGGAAATTGCAACTTAAAATAAATGGTACTCTGAAAATTTTTGTGGGAAGCCTGCCAGTAGTCGTTTTGCTAATGCTTAACAACTTGATTATGCGCAGAGAGTTTCACCTAAAGAGAAAATATACTTCACCTTCCACAAAAATTGTCAGAGAACCAAATAAATTTAAAATAATGAAAATTCTGTTTTGGATTACAGCAGAGCTATTACGCCGTATTAGTAAAATCATTGGGCTTACTTATTATGAGGTTAATATCATTTTGTATTACTTTCTCATTCCATTAACGTGGGCATTATTATACTAATTTCGTTTAATCATATCGTATTTTATATGTTCTTAACTTGTTGATAATCAGTGATTTGTATTTTAATAAAATATTACACGACCAAACGGAATCAGTATTACTC
>JAJAZB010000062.1 GCA_026785975.1 Cytophagaceae bacterium
GCCCACGACCGCGCGGCGGACCGTTTTAATCGTGGGAAACAACGCAAACCAATTTCAGGCAGCCGTTTCAACAACTTTTTCTCCCCACAAATGAACCCCCTCGAAAACAAAGTCATCTTCCTCACCGGCGCATCCAGCGGCATCGGCAAAGCCACCGCGAAACTGCTGTTGGAATCTGGCGCAAAAGTCTTCGACTTCAGCCGGAGTCGCCGCCTTTCCGATGAAGTTTCCCATAAAAACCTGCACTCCCACAACGGCGACGTGGGCAACGAAGCCGACGTAAAAGCTGCCTTCGCCGCCTGCCTGGACCGCTTCGGCCCCGTGGACGTGCTGCTCAACAACGCGGGTGTTGGCATCCCTTCTCCCGATTTGGCTACCGCCGGGTTAGACTTATTTGAAACCCAATTCAACACCAACGTCCGGGGCGTTTTTCTCTGTAACCGCGAAGCCTTGGCGATGATGAAACCCCGCAAAAGCGGCCATATTCTGACCGTGATTTCAATGGCCGGGCAGCGCACCAACCCCAACGCGCCGGTGTACGCCGCCTCCAAATTTGGGGCGCGGGGCCTGAGCAGCGGCCTCGCCGACCAGGTCCTCAAACTCGGCATCAAAGTCACCGACGTGAACCCCGGCCCCACCGATTCCGACTACTGGGGCGACCGCCCCGTGGCCCGCGAAAAGTTCCTAAAACCCGATGATGTGGCCCGCGTCATCCACTTCGTACTGAGCCAGCCCGATTACGTGTTGATTCGGGAAATCAATTTCGACAGCCTAAACTTTTTAGCCGGATGAACCCAAACCCGCTCCCGAACGGCCACGACCCGGCCTACGCCCTCCCCTATTACCCGATTTCCATCGCCGCCCTGCGCGAGCGCTACCTGCGACTCTACACGGGGGCAGTCAACGACGTGCTGCGCTTCAATTACAACCTCCACGCCACCAGCCTGCCACCCGAATTTGCGCCGTTGCGCGAAGAAATGAAGATGGCGGGGCTGGCTTTCACCGTGAAAGGCGGCCCCGACATCACGACCGACGGCGAGATGGAAACCCGCGCCCAAATGCTCGAAGCCCTGCACGAACACGCCGTGGTGATTTGGGACTGCACCGGCGATACCGTCACCTCACAGTGGGGCGAAGTGATGACGATGGCCGCCCGGCAAATCGGCTGCTGCGGGGCCGTCGTCAACGGTATTCGCGATACGCAATCCATTCTTGAACAGGGCTTCCCGGTCTTTCACAAGTACAAAGCCAACACGGGTATGCTGGGGCGTTTCCGAATGTACTACTACCAGAAACCCGTGCTGATGGGCGAGGTCATTGTGAATCCCGGCGACTGGATTTTCGGCGACATCGACGGCGTGATTGCCATTCCGCAAGCCATCGCCTACGACGTGCTGCTGGCCGCCGAGGGGATTCTGGTGAAGGAATCCAACATTAAGGAAATGGTCGAAAGCGGCATGAGTCCGACGGATGTAGTAAAGAATGGGGGGTATTTCTAACGTGAAACCCTGGCAGTGGTCGCAGACCCTGACAGTGGTTGAACGTCGGTTGAAACTTAAAAACCACTGTCAGGGTCTGCGACCACTGCCAGGGTTTCACTCAAGTATGCCCATTTTCCTCACCGATTCCGAACACCAATCGATTCAAACCCGCCTCGCCGCAGGTGACCCGCTGTTCACGCGCTTTGCCGACGCCCTGCGCCAGCGCGTCGCCGAGCGGGTCGGATGGGGCAGCTTGCTCGGCCCGGAAAGTACGACGGCTTGGTATTATCCCGCCGCCGAGTATCTCTCGGATGCGGCGATGCACCAAGCCCTCTGGCCCGACGAAGCCGTGGCGAACTGGCTGCGAACCGTCACGCTCGACATCGTCCGCAAACCTGCTTTCGATTGGGTCGGGCCCGCCTTCCGCGACCACACCGAGCCGCTGATGGGCCACCTCGAAACCGCGCATCTCTGCTGGGGCATCGCATCGGTGCTGGATTTGGCCGGGAACGTTTTTTCGGAAAACGAACAGACCGAAATCCGGCAGGCCCTGGCCGAAAAAGGCATCACGCTTTGCCAGCGTTGGGTAGCCAAAAACCACCACCTGGCCAACTGGCGCGGTATTCTGGTGTCAGGAATCGTCGTTGCGGCGGCGGCGCTGGGCGATTCTGACACGCTCGACGCGACCTTGCCTGACCTCCGGCTTTGCCACGAAGCCTTCCAACCCGACGGCTCCTACGGCGAATCGTTGCAATACGGCAATTACCTCGCTTTCGCGCTGATGCTGGCGCACGAGGCGGTAGTTCGGAGTTTTCCCGAAAAAGCAAAAAATCTCGATGTTTCGGCTTACGGGCGCGGAATCAGCTGGGTGGCGAGCAGCCTGTTTTACGCCAAATCGATGGGCGGAATTTGGGGCGACGAACCCCGCGCCCGCGCCGCCAATTTCAACGACAGCGCCGCCACGTTCCGGCCTTCGGGCGATTTACTGCTGCACTTAGCCTTACGGGGTGATTCGGAAACCGACCGGGGTTTGGCCCGCTGGCTTTTCCAAACCCACTACGAATCCTGTCTGATGCAAGGCCCGCATGACCTGGCTACCTTCGGCATGGTCAACGACTGGGGGTTTTTGACCATCCCTTTTTTGACGCACGAACTCCCGTCTGCCCTGTCGCCTAAGGCGGCCAGGCTGCCGCTGGTAAATTCGTTCAGCAATGGCAACGCCTTCGTTCGTGATTCCTGGGACAGCAAAACTATCCTGGCCCTCAACGGCGGTGGCGACCCGCTCTGCGGCCCTGGCCATTTGCACGGCGATTTGGGCAGTTTCATCCTCGTCCACAACCAGGAGCGCCTGCTCACCGACCCCGGACACAGTTGCTACCGCAACCTGATTCACGGGTTGGAAAGCAGTTCTCAAACGCACAACACCTGCACCTTTCTCGTTGAAAAAGAAGGCTTGGGTTTGCAGGAAGATTTGGCCAAAACCACGCTGTTGGAGCAAAAAAGCGTGTTGCCTCGCCGACTGATTCATGACGGAAAACCGGGTTCACCCGTGAATCGGGGCAATCGAAAATTGATTGCGGAGCGCGATGACGTGGTTGCGGTCATCGGGGCCGAAATCGGGGCAGCTTACGGCAGCACAATTCAGCAATTCTCCCGCCTTTGGCTCCTCGCCGGAAGCCATGTCCTATTCGTGGTGGATACCATCGCCGCCAGCCAGCCCGTCACGACGGTCTGGAACTGGCTGGTCAACAACCGCGATGGGCAAACCCAGGCCCAAAGCAGCGATTCGCTGTTGACCATCCGGCGGCACGGGGCAGGGCTGAAACTCTGGGCGGGCGGTTCGGTGAAAGGTAGCCACCCAGTGTACGGCTACGTCCACGATGCGTACCACGTCGAACCGGCGCAACGCGGCGAAGGCCGACCGGGTAGTGGATTGGTGTTTCGTTTTACGGAAAAAACGGCGCAGGAAACCCGAACCGTGGTTCACGCCATTGCCCTCGATGCCGCCGACGCGCTCGATGCCTGGGGCCTGCAAACTGAAAACGGCAATTTCACCCTCAGCAACGGGGTTTGGAACTGGACGTTGCGCCTTCCGAACGAGGCGAATGGTCCGCTTACGCTAACTTCGGGCCACGGACGGGCTTGGGCCGTTCGCCAAACCGAAACTACCTACCAACTCAGCCGTTTATGAAACCTCTTTTTTTAGGTATCGGACTATTTTTTCTGGTGACCAACCTTTTTGCTCAGACGAAACCGGTTCCACCGAAAAACCTGCACCTCTACCTCCTCGCCGGGCAGTCGAACATGGCCGGGCGTGGCGAGGTGGAAGCCCAGGACCGACAAGCGCATCCCCGCGTGTGGGTGCTCAACCAGGAGGGCGAATGGATGCCCGCCATCGACCCGTTGCATTTCGACAAACCCGCCGTGGTGGGCGTGGGGCCGGGATATAGTTTTGGGAAAGCGATGGCCGAAGCGGATACTACGGTCGCCATCGGGCTGATTCCGGTGGCGGTGGGCGGTTCGGCGATTTCGGCCTGGCAACCGGGCGGTTTTCACAAACAAACCAAGAGTTACCCCTACGACGACGCACTACGCCGTTTGAAAACGGCGTTACCCGCCGGAACGTTGCGGGGCATTCTCTGGCACCAGGGTGAGAGCGACAGCAAACCGGAATTGGCGGCAGTTTACGAAGAAAAATTGGTGGAACTGATTGGCCGGTTTCGCCAGGAAGCGGGCGGCGAAACTCCCGTGGTGGTGGGAACGCTGGGGGATTTTCACGTCGTAAAAAATCCGGTAGCGGCTCAAATTAATTCGATTTTAAGAAATCTCCCCAAGCGCGTTCCCCGCGTTGCCTGCGCCGAAGCGACGGGCCTGACCGACGGAGGCGACCAAACCCATTTCGGCGCCGCCTCGGCCCGCGAACTGGGTCGGCGTTACGCCGAAGCGATACAAAAAGTAAAACCAAAATGAGTGAACACTCCCTGAAAATTACCGGAATCGACCACCCCGGCGTGGCCGCCAACGACGTGGAAACCCTCGCTACGTGGTACTGCGAGGTGTTTGGGTACGAAAAATGGTTCTTTCATCCCAAACCGGTCTGGATGCTCCGCGCCCCCGACGGGACGCTGCTCGAAGTGATGCCCAAAGACGATACCGCCCGCCCCGAGCGGACAACCTGGACACCCGGCTGGTCGCACGTGGCGCTGCGGGTTGAAAATTTCGACGCAGCCGTCGCTTTTCTCGATGAAAAAGGCGTGACCTGGGGTGGGGAAGCCGTCGAAGCCATCGGCGGCGGGAAAGTCCGTAATCTGGTTGACCCGGATGGAAATATGCTGCAAATTTTACAACGGGAATCCACTGATTCTAATCGTATTGTCGAGTAACCAGCTTCAAATCCGGAGATTGTCCCCTAACTTTTACCTACACCGACCGGAGGTCGGCGCTACCATGAACGCACTCTATTTTTCCGGAAATCAACAATTTGAAATGAAGCCGGTAGAGCCTGTGGCTCCGCAACCCGGCGAAGTCCGCCTGAATGTCGCCTACTGCGGCGTCTGCGGCACGGACGTGCATATCTACCACGGCGCGATGGCCCAGCGGCTGCGGTTGCCGCAGGTGATTGGCCATGAAGTGTCCGGTGAAATCGCCGAACTCGGTGAGGGCGTAACCGGCTGGCAGGTCGGCGACCGGGTGACGGTGCGCCCCCTTCAACCCGGCGCGGAAGATGCTTCAGACAACGAGCAACGGCACATTGGCAAAAACCTGACCTTCATCGGCATTGACTCGCCCGGTGGGATGCAGGGTTCTTGGAACGTGCCTGCCCACACGTTGCACCGGTTGCCGCCGAATTTGTCGCTGCAACTGGGCGCGCTCATCGAGCCACTGGCCGTGGCCTGCCACGACGTGCGGCTGGGCGAGTTGAAATCGGGTGAAAATGCCGTCGTTATCGGCGGCGGGCCGATTGGAATGCTCATCGCGCTGGTGGCGAAGGAGAAAGGCGCAAACGTGTTGATTTCGGAAATTAATCCGGCCCGCCTGGCCCTGGCCGGGTCGATGGGCCTGGCGACGGTCAATCCGAAGGAAGCTGATTTGGTCGCCGCCGTCGAAGCATTCACCGGGGGCGC
>JAJAZB010000063.1 GCA_026785975.1 Cytophagaceae bacterium
ATTCCGGGCTGTGTGCCACAGGCCGGGGTGAGAGAATTTCTTTTCCATCTAATAATTCCTGTCGAGTAAAATACATTTTGGCTGTATTGTTAATTTGTGGTCTGGGAGAGTGAGGCAAATCTTCTGATACAGATAATATATAGAATTTATAGTCCTCACTACCAAAAGGCAGCACTCTCTCACGATCCTGTACATAAGATAATAATCTCTGACAATAATGTTTGGACATATAATTTTTTGACCAGCTATTCATTATTGGGTTAAATACAATTATTTCCTCAATAAGATAGATTCGATTCATAGCTCCACCATCACTTTTACGAAGAGCAAGGTAGTTAACGTCTTTATGATTGAAGCCCTTAGAATTAGGACAGGCATGGATAGAGTATTTTTCAACAATGCCTAAAGTTTTCCCGGCTGGGAAGGTGAGCACTTCGTTGGATTGCATGGTATTACAAGGATTAAAGGATATTGTTAATTCAGCGACCAATTTTCTCTCCCGCAGTCGCTCGGTTCTACCGAGTGACGTCTATTGTTAAGGGCCTCCGGCCCTTGGTCACCAGCCAACTAATTCACCCAAGGCATTCAAAAACCCCGGCCTGTGGCACACAGCCCGGAATTGACTGTACTTTATTCCGATCTGTGTGCCACAGACCGGGGTGGGGGAAGGTTGTTGGCATCATTGTGTGAAATTAGTTTAGCAAGATAACTCACGTTTATCCTCCCCCCAAACGGCTCTGAAAAGTAGACAGAAATGGGGTTCCTGAACAAGGATTTTTTATTATTCGTGAAAGACGCGTTGCCACCGCATCGGCTCAGGCATCGGCGAACGGAGTAGCGGAGGTACTGAAATGACCGCCGGAACCGGATCGGATTCCGTTCGTCAAAAAATTCCGGGCGAAAATCCGGAACCGACGCAACTTCAGCCCAACACTTGGCATCTTTTGGAAAATCACACGACAAATTCGTTTCAACCATGAAAAAAACGGCCCTTTCCCTACTCTTTCTCGCGAGTGCATTCACGGCTTTTAGTCAGGACTGGAAGAAAGACCGCGCGGTGAGCGGCTTCTCGGGTGTGCAGGTCAACGGCGGCATCGATCTGTACCTGACCCAGGGGAATAGCGAAAAACTCACCCTCGACGTCAATGGTTTTGAGGAAGAGGAGGTCAAAGTGGAAGTGAAAAACGGGACTCTGAAAATCTACGTCGACCGCAAAGGTTCGTGGGGCATGAACTGGGGCAGAAATCGCTACGTGAAAGCCTACCTGACGTTTAAGGCCCTCAATAAAATTCAGGCCAACGGCGGCTCCGACCTGTTTTCGCAGGGAACCCTGACGTTCAATACGCTCGACCTGCAAATCAATGGGGGTGCTGACGCAAAAATGGCGTTGAAAGCGGCTGAACTCAACGTACAAACCAACGGCGGGGCCGATGTAGAACTGAGTGGGAGCGTCCGGCGGCTCAACGCCCAGGGCACGGGCGGCTCGGACCTCGACGCGGGCAAACTCAGTTCGGAAGTGTGCAACGCCTCGTCGTCGGGTGGCTCGGACGTGTACGTGTACGCCACGAAAGAAATTACGATGGATGCTTCGGGCGGCAGCGATATTCATTACGCCGGTCCGGCCCGCGTAGCCGGTAAGCGCAAATCGGGGGGCGCGGATATTACCTTCCGGGACTGAGTTTTTTTCAGAAGCGTTATGAGTTAATCTTTTGCATCACAAAAGGTTAACTCAAACCGCTTCCAAGAATCCAGGGCGCTTTAATTCGACAAAAAAGAAACTTTCAAGTCATTGAGACGGGTCCGAATGGAGGCGTCCACCTGGCGGTCGCCCACGCGGAGTACGTAGCCACCAATCAGGCGCGGGTCGAGTTTTTCCTGCAACTCCACAATGCGCCCCGTTTCTTTGGCCACCTGCTCGATGAGTTGCTTGCGCTGGGCGGCGGTCAGCGGTACGACGCTGGTTACCTGGGCCTTTTGAATGCCCTTCATCAAATCGTACTGGCGCTGAAATTCTTCCGCAATCGCGGGGAGAATGGCTTCGCGGTTTTTGCGGGTAATGATCTCAAAAATCGTGTACGTCGTCGGACTAACCCGCTTTTTGAAAAGGGCTTCGAGAATGGCCAGTTTTTTATAATGCTTGATTACCGGGCTTTGAAGGGCCAATTCGAGCGCGCGGTTTTCGTCGATGGTTTGACCGAAAAATTTCATATCGGTAGCCACCGCTTCCGTGATTCCGCGTTCCTCGGCCAAATCAATCAGGGATTTGGCGTAACGATAGGCAACAGATTGATCGGACATGGTTCAATTAGGAATTAGGAATTACAAATTAGGAATTGAAGAATCTTGCGTCGCAACTTCAGTTCTAATTTCTAACCTAATCTGTTTAGTTGAGGCGCGAGTTGGCTACGAGGTCGCTGACGAGGGCTTCCTGGGCTTTTTTATCGCTCAATTCTTTACGAAGTACTTTCTCAGCAATCTGGAGCGACAGGGCGGCGATGTCCTTTTTCATCTGCGCCACCACCGCGACCTGCTCGTCCTGAATGGCTTTGCGGGCTTTGTCTATTTCCCGACGTCCGGCTTCGGCGGCGTCATTTTTGGCTTGCGCAATCATTTGCTCGGCGGCCTGACGGGCTTCTTTCAGGATGGCATCCCGTTCGATGCGGGCTTCGACCTTAAGTTGCTCGTTGCCCGCTTTCAGTTCGGCCATTTCGGCGCGGGTTTTCCGCGACATATCGAGGGCATCCTGGATGCTCTGTTCGCGCTCATTCAGGCTGGTGAGAATGGGCTTCCAGGCAAATCGGCGCAACACCACCACCAGCATTAGAAAGAAGACCAACTGCCAGAAGATCAGACCAAGATTGGGGGTAATTAATTCCATGATTTGAAAATTAGTGACTTTGAAAAGCGATACGTCGCACCGTTTAAAAATGAGGTTCAGAAAATTCCTATTCTCACTAAAATCGAACTTGTTTCACTACAAGTTTGAAAATGTGTTAATTCTCAAATTGCTACCGACAACCGCGTTGCGACAACCGCGTTGCGACAACCGCGTTGCGACAACCGCGTTGCGGCAACCGCGTTGATTTTCAAAATTTGGAACTCCGCCCGAACGCCTAATGCGAGTCGGGCGGAGTTCCGGGAAATCAGCTTCGGGACGGAATTAACTCTTGACCGCCACGAGCAAACTAATCACGACACCAA